>JBEVIK010000139.1:0-8257 GCA_040510715.1 Candidatus Limnocylindrales bacterium | reverse complement strand
CATGCCGTGCGCGAAGGTGTTCCGCAGCCGGTCTAGGAAGGGTGCAGTCGGTGGTCTGACGGGGTCCCCGGTGGCTGCTGCAGCCACCGCACGTCCTTGCCGATCGAGACTTCCAGCGACCAGCACACATGTGTTCACCGGCTCGACGGGCGGCGGAGCGACATGGCGCGGGAGTCGGACACGGTGCTGGGCGGGCAAGGGCGGAGGGAGGCACCGTATCCGGCCCCATCGGGGTGGTGTAGCGTGGCGGGATGCGACGCGCCCGGATATCGATCTGGCCCACCATGGCAGTCGTGCTGGGTGCGGCTCTTGCGCTGGGAGCCTCACCGGGTCCGGGCGGAACGAGGCTCGCTCCCTCCGCCTCGTCCGTGCCGATGACGCCGAACGGCCTCCTGCTGTGGCCGGCACCGCCCGATCCCTTGGAGCGAACCGTCGCTGCGGGGCTGACACCCGAACGCGTCGAATCGATGGCCTACCACGTGCACGCGGGACTCCTGATCCACCTGGACGGCTCGCCGGTCGCGGTCCCTGCCGGCATCGGTATCGACGTCTCGAACCCGGATGTCGAGGCCTTTCCGGACCCCGAGGGCACCGGGTACGGCACCAGGGGCTGTGACGTGCCCTGCATCTCGCCGCTCCACACCCACGGCTGGTGGGGCGTGCTCCACACCGAGTCGAGCACGCCGATACCCAATCAGCTGGGCCAGTTCTTCACCGAATGGGGTGTCCGTCTGGACCCCAACTGCGTCGGGCAGTTCTGCTCTCCGGAGACGCCCATCGCCATCGAGGTCGACGGCACGCCGTTCGCTGGCGACCCGCGGACCATCGAGCTGGCCGACCAGCGTCTGATCACCATCCTGATCGGGACCCGGCCCGCGGTCGTGCCCACAACCTTCGACTTCAGCAGGCCCTGAGCTCCGACCTCGGGGCCACGCCCGTGCCGCCATCGATGCGGCCGTACGGCTCCCGCAGCTCCGACGTGCCGGTGCAGATGGGCTCCGGGCTGGTCTCCAGCTCGTCGGCGCCCTTGGTGCCTGCTGCCATCCCTCTGTCCTGCATCTCGCCTCGGGACATTCAGCTGGATCACCTCGTCGGCCACGTTCGCGATCACCGAAGCGGGGACGTAGCGATCGTCAGGCGAGATCAGGACGTAGTTCTGCCCCACGCCCTTGACCGTGGCCAGGGCATCCCCGTCGTTGCCCACGACATCCAGATGCCCGACCAGACATGCAGAGCAGAGCCCCAGCCCATACTCGCGGGATGAGGATCCTCGTGGTCGGCGCAAGCGGTTACATCGGTGGCCGTCTGGTCCCGCTGCTGCAGACGAAGGCCCACGACCTTGTCCTCATGAGCCGCGACGCACGGCCCCTCGCAGCAAGGTTCCCCGACCTGAAGGTCGTCACAGGCGACCTCCTCGAACCGTCGACGCTCCCCCCTGCACTCAAGGGCATCGAGGCCGCCTATTACCTGGCCCACTCCATGGGAGCCGGGGAACGAGGCTTCGCCGAGCGGGACCAGCAGGCGGCTCGCAACTTCGCCCAAGCGGCAGCGGGCGCAGAGGTCGGGCGGATCGTCTTCCTCGGCGGCCTCGGCGACGACTCGTCCGGTCTCTCGCACCACCTGGCCAGCCGCCACCAGACCGGCGCGGAGCTCGCAGCGGGGGGCGTGCAGGTCACCGAGTTCCGAGCCGCCATCATCATCGGCTCGGGCAGCGCGCCGTTCGAGATCCTCCGCCACCTGACGGAGCGCCTGCCGGTGATGATCACGCCCAAATGGGTGGAGACCCGCAGCCAACCGATCGGGATCCGCGATGTGCTGGACTATCTCGCCGCCGCCGTGGAGCATCCGGAGGTATCAGGTGTCGTGGAGATCGGTGGCCCCGACATCCTCTCCTATGGCGACATGATGCGGACGTACGCTCGCCTGCGGGGCCTGCGTCGGCTGATGATCCCCGTCCCTGTGCTCACCCCGCGGCTCTCCTCGTACTGGGTGGGCCTGGTCTCGCCCGTGCCGGCAGGGATCGCCCGTCCGCTCATCGAAGGCCTCCGCAACGAGGTCATCGTCCGCGACGCGGCGCCGGCCGGGGCGTTCGGCCTCCGGCCCATGCACTTCGGCGAGGCGGTACAGCGGGCCATCGACCGGAGCGACCCGGACGCGGTCGAGTCGACTTGGTTCGACGCGCTGGCTACACCCTACAAGGCGAGCCTCTCGTCGCTCACATCCCAGGAAGGGATGATCGTCGAGCGTCGGCGGCGGGCCATCGCCGCAGCACCCGAGCAGGTGTTCATCGAGATCGAGCGGGTCGGCGGCAACGCAGGCTGGCCCTACGCGAACATCCTCTGGCGTATCCGGGGCTTGATGGATCGCGCTGTCGGGGGTGTCGGGATGCGTTTGGGCCGTCGCGATCCGGCCCGCCTGCGGGTCGGGGATGCGCTCGACTTCTGGCGGGTCGAGGAGGTCCGCCGGCCGAGTCTCCTTCGCCTGCGGGCGGAGATGAAGGTACCCGGCCGAGCGTGGCTCCAATACGAGGTGATGCCGGCCGACGGCGGCAGCCACCTGGTCCAGACGGCATTCTTCGAGCCCAAAGGCCTCCCGGGCCTCGTCTACTGGTACCTGCTCTATCCGCTCCACGGCCTGATCTTCCTGGGCACCGTGCGTGCGATCGCGCGGCGCGCATCGAGGGCGGCCGCGACCGCCCGTCCACCCAACCACCGCTGACCAGCCATCCCCCGTGACCACGAGTTGGGCGGTCCCGAACTCGGAGACCTGATCTCTCGCGGCGGCCGACGACCCGCGTTTCCCGTGCCCGTCCTGGGCCCCGGCCCAACTTCACCGTGCGCCTCTCCGCCCGGGCCGACGGCGTCGAGCGACCGTCGCCCCACCGTGAGGCAGGGAGCATGATCCCCTCCGCGGAGTAGACGAGCCGCCACCCGCACGGGACGGGGAATGTCGCGACCCGCCCACGTCGGACCCCTCTCGTGACCACCCGGGGTAGGCACGAGCCGGGGCAGGCGTCGCGTTGGCTGGTCCGGTTGCGACTCGGTCTGCCCTGAACTACCGATCACGGTAGGAGACTCACGCCGGGAGCCGGGCTCCGGGGCCGCTGAGGCCCAGGTCAACCATTACCTACCTGCTGTTCCTTCGGATTCGTCAACAGCACGTCCTCGGTTCGGCTCCACTCCTCCTTGAGCTGACCTCGCCTGCGCGGCGGACTTCGGGACCGCGTGCGCGCCCTAACGGCGTGACCGAGCGGCGATCTTTAGTCGATCCTCCCGATCGTTCGTCCCCGCCTTTAGACGCACCGTGGTGCACACGCCGACAGGCGCCAGGCGAACGGAGGCACGAGACATGCACCCCCACATCGCAGACTTCATGGCCACCGACCGGATCGATGGCCTGATGGATGAGGCCGCTCGGGAACGACTCGCCCATTCGGCGACCCGGTCAGCGCATCGGTCGACGTGGCGTGAACGACTCACCCGTGCATTGGGCAGGCGGGGCGTCCGGCCCGGGCATGGCAGGGTCGTGCGCCAAGCCTGAGCACGCGGGAGCGTCGCTATGCTCGACGGCGTGAGCAGGCGGATCACCAGCCCGGAGTTCATCGGGCGGCGCGTGGAGCTGGGTGAGCTGGAACGCGCCATGGCCGAGACAGCCGGGGGCAGCGCCACCCACCTCCTGGTCGCCGGCGAGGCGGGCGTCGGCAAGTCACGCTTCGTGGCCGAGTCGGTGCGCATCGCGCGGGAGCGCGGGTGGCTCGTGTTGCTGGGCAGCTGCCTGGACCTGGGTGAGGGCGGAGCGCCCTTCGCACCGTTCGCGGAGCTGTTGCGGTCGTGGGCCCGGGACATCGGGCGGGCGGAGGCGACGGCACTGGCAGGGCCGAACGCACCGGACCTGGGGCGGCTGGCGGTGGAGCTGCGCCCGCGCGAGGAAGGCATGACGCAGGAGCGATGGGTGCAGGCACGTGTCCACGACGCGCTGCGAGACCTGTTCGTCCGACTGGCCGACCGGACGCCGGTGCTGGTCGTCTTGGAGGACATGCACTGGGCCGACGCCGATACCCTCGGGGCGACCGGCACCCTGCTCCGGAGGCTCCGATCGGACCGGGTGTCCGTCATGGTGACCTACCGAAGCGACGAGCTGCATCGACGCCACCCGCTCCGGGCGTGGCTGGCCGAGGTCACACGCTCCATCCGGCCGATCCGCCTCGAGCTCGCTCCCTTCGGGCGCGGCGAGGTGGAGCAGCTCGTCCACGGCGTGCTTGGTGATGCGCCAGCCGCCGACCTGGTGGACGTCGTGCACCGACGGTCGGATGGGAACCCGTTCTTCGCAGAGGAGCTCCTTGCGTCCGGCCATGTCGACGGCGATCTGTCGGCATCGCTCCGGGACCTGCTCGCGGCACGCATCGGCTCCACGACCGACGCGGCCCGGCGGGTGCTGGGGATCGTCGGCGTGGTGGGTCGGGCGGTCGATGACGAGATGCTCATCACGCTGGCAGCCGGCACGGTCCCGGACCCCCGAGCCGCGACGCGAGAGCTGGTCGATGCGGGCCTCCTCGTGGCGGCGACGAGCACCGGCGATGAGGGATATGCGTTCCGTCACGCACTCGTCCAGGAGGCGGCGTACGACGACCTGCTGCCGGGTGAGCGCCGCGATCTCCACCACCAGGTGGCCATCGCCCTGGAGACGCGGGAGACACGTCAGGGCGCCCAACGGTGGTCCGAGATCGCGCACCACTGGCGCGGCGCCCGTGATCCGGCGCGCGCCCTGCCGGCGTCCGTGCGCGCGGGTGACGCGGCAGCCGATGCGTATGCGTTCTCGCAGGCCGCCACGGAATACGAGCACGCGCTCGCCGTGTGGGGACAGGTCCCCGATCCGGAGGGCATCGCGGGAGTCGACCGGATCGAGCTCCTGCGTCGGGCTGCGCGAGCGTCGCACCTGGTGTCCGAGCACCGCCGTGCCATCGCCCTCCTGCGTGAGGCGGTCGAGCTCTCCCGTCCTGGCACCGATGCGCTGCGGACGGGCGCGCTCCTGGAGCAGCTGGGTCGGGTCGTCTACGTCTCGGGCGATTCCACGACGGGCGTGGCCCTCAGCGAGGAGGCCGTCAGCGTGATGCCGGTCGAGCCCCCCACGGCCGCGCGGGCGCGGGCCGTGGCCGGGCTGGGCCAAGTACACATGCTCTTGGGCAACCATCGACATGCCATCGAGCTGTGCCGCGAGGCTGTCGACATCGCCCGCGCCGCCGGTGCTCGGGAGGCCGAAGGACATGCCCTCAACACGATGGGCTGCAGCTTCGCCAACATCGGCATCTCGCAGCCGGGTATCGACGCCCTCGAGCAGGCGCTGATCATCGCGCGCGAGGTGCGCAATGCGGACGACATCGGGCGTGCCTACGTGAACCTGACCGATGCCCTGTTCCTCGCCGGCGAGACGCGATCGGCGCTCGAGCGAGCGCTGCAGGGAGCAGCGGAGGCTGACGAGATCGGCATCGGCCCGGTCTATGGCTACTTCATCCGGATGAACGGGGTATTCCACGCATTCGACCTTGGGGAGTGGCAGCTGGCCCAGCACCTGCTCACGGAGGCGACCGCGCGGCACGCCGAGGACGCGGGATCCGAGCGGTACCGATTGGGCTACAGCCTCGCCCTGGAGGTCGCCCTCGGATGGCCCCAGGCAGCGCCCGATTGGGAGCGGGCACGGGTCCTCATCAGGTCGGACCCGGCCGCCACGACCGGGAGCCTGCCGCCCCAGCTGGGAGGCATCGAGCTGCAGCTGTGGGAAGGGCGCCCGGATGAAGCGGTCGCCATCGCCGAGGACGGCTTGGAGCGTCTCAGCGTCACGGGCGCGTCCCCGCTCATCCTGCGCGTGGCGCGACTCGGAGCCCGTGCCGCGGCGGACCAGGGAGCGGGGGCGACCGAGGAGGTGCGGCGCGGATGCATCGCGACCATCACGCGGTTCCGTGCGTCCGCGGTCGTCGCTCGTGATGGGATGGAGCGGCCTGCCGACGGAATCGTGCGACGCAGCGAGCTCGAGCTGGCGACGCTCGACGCGGAGCGTGGCCGGCTCGACGAGAGCGCCACGGCCGCGACCTGGACCTCCCTGCGCGGCGGCTGGGAGGCGATCGAGGCTCCCTACGAATCCGCGTACTGCGGGATCAGGGCCGGGATCGCGGAGGCCGCAGCGGGCGATGCGAGCGCAAGCGCCCGCTCATTCGCAGCCGCGCAGCAGGTGACGGAACGTCTCGGGGCGGTCCCCATGCAGGCGTGGCTCATGCGCATGGCGCGCGACCACGGCATCCGCGTGACCGGCGATCGAGCCGGTCGAGCGATGTCGCACGATCAGGTATCGCCGGACCGGCCCTACGGGTTGACGGCACGCGAGCTGGAGGTGCTGACGCTGGTCACCGCGGGCCGCAGCAACCGCCAGATCGCCGAACAGCTGTTCATCAGCGAGAACACCGCCGGTGTGCACGTCTCGAACATCCTGGGCAAGCTCGATGTCCGCTCGCGGACCGAAGCCGCCCGGATCGGGTTCGATCTCGGGCTCACGACCGTCGCGACGACGTGACGGTCAGCGAGCCCCGATCACGGGCGCGGACAGATCCGAGCCGACGATGCCTCCCGCCCCCCTTAACCGGGTGTCGGCGCATTGACCTCGCCGTGATCGAACTCGTGTTCCTCACCCGTGATCGCGGCCTTGACGATGCCCAGGAACCGGATGATCCCTGAGTCGGGGCTGTCCCAGTACTCCGCCGACTCCATCCTTACCTCGATCAACTGGAGGTCTGGGTCCGCCGGCCCGTCATACCAGGCCCCGTGAAGCTTGCTCCACAGTCGCTCGACCTTCGCCGGGTCATCCCGAAGGAAGCAGCGGCCGGTGACGTACGCGTACGTGCCCTTGCCGTTGTCCGCATAGGCGAGCCCGACCCGCGGCTCCGCCCGTGCTTCACGGGTGAGGTCGCTCTCGCGGACGCCGAAGAACCAGAGCGAGCCACCATCCGTCGCCTCGAGCGTCGTCATCGGGCGAGCGCGCGGCCGCCCGTCGTCATCGATGGTCGTGAACATCGTGAACCGCGTCTCGCGGAGCGACTCGAGCAGCTTGGGAAGATCCATCTCGTCGGCCATGGATGCGGGTCCTCTTGCGGGGTGAGGCGCCCAGCATTCGCGGCCGGTGCTCGCAGGGCCACAAGCAAGTGCGCAAGACCCCCGACGGCTGCATCACGATCGTGAGCCAGGAGGTCACGGACACCGGTCGCGCGGCCTGGGCACGCCATGATCGCGCCATCATCGATCCGAGCCGATCGGACTCCAGTTCCAGGGGGGATCCAGCCATGTCGCTCGCACGCGTCCAGTTCTTCTCCATCTCGCTCGACGGCTTCGGCACTGGCGAAGGTCTGAGCCGCGACGAACCGTTCGGGCACGCTGGTGAACGGCTGCACGAGTGGATGTTCACCACCCGGTGGTGGCACGAGAACCAGGGCGAACCCGGCGGCAGCCGCGGCATCGACGACGCCTTCGTGCGGCTGCACGATCGCGGGATCGGCGCCGAGATCATGGGTGCGGGGAAATTCGGCTACCCCGGTTGGCACGATGACCCGCGATGGCAGGGCTGGTGGGGTCCCGAGCCACCATTCCACACCCCCGTGTTCGTGCTCACCCACGACCCGCGCCCATCGATCGAGATGGAGGGCGGCACCACGTTCCACTTCCTCGACGCCTCGCCCGCCGAGGCGCTCGCGACGGCTCGGGAGGCCGCCGGCGGCCAGGACGTCCGCATCGGCGGCGGCGCCAGCACGATCCGCGACTTCCTTGCTGCCCGGCTCATCGACCACATGCACGTCACCGTGGTCCCGATCGTGCTCGGCCGAGGGGTCAGGCTGTGGGACGGACTCGAAGGCCTCGAGCAGGACTACCAGGTCGAGGCCATCTCATCGCCCAGCGGCGTCACCCATGTGACGTTCACGCGCACCTGAACAGCGATCGACACGCCATGGGCTGATCCTGATGCGACTGCCAGGTCGGCGGGACGGGTGCCGGCCGCGGATCGGCGCGATCGGATAGCCGCCGAGCGAGATGTAGGATGGCCGTCCGCTGTCGTGAGGAGGTACCCGATGCGTCGGATCACGATCCCGGCATTGCTGGCCACCCTGGTACTCGCATTGCCCGTGATGTCGGTCTCGGCCCAGGAAGTGGCCCATCCCGCCCACATCCACAAGGGCGTGTGCCCCGCGCCAGGGGACATCGTCGCGCCCCTCGCCGAT
>JBEVIK010000138.1:0-3044 GCA_040510715.1 Candidatus Limnocylindrales bacterium | reverse complement strand
TCCTGTGCTACCTGACGAGGCCGAGGGCGTCGATGACGAGCCATGCGCCAGCGGCCATGATGCCTGCCGCCGGGATGGTCAGCACCCACGCCACGAGGATGCTCCGGGCGACACCCCAGCGTACGGCCCGCAGGCCCTGGCTGGTGCCGACGCCCAGGATGGCGCTCGAGATGACATGGGTCGTGGACACGGGCATGCCGAAATGGGCGGTGCCCACCAGCACGGTGGCCGCGGTCGTCTCGGCGGCGAACCCGTGGACGGGCTCGAGCTCCGCCACCCGCTGACCCATGGTGCGCATGATCCGCCAGCCGCCCACCGCGGTCCCCAGCGAGAGCGCGGTCGCGGACACGATGATGACCCATGCAGGCACCTCGATCGAGCCGATGGCACCCGCGGCGAACAGGGCGAGCGTGATGATGCCCATCGTCTTCTGCGCATCGTTCGAGCCATGCGCGAAGGCCATGTAGCCGGCCGACCCGACCTGGAGCCGGCGGAAGAGACCGGCCATGGGCTTGCGCGGCGCACGGCGGAAGACCCACGCGAGCGCGACCATCAGGAGCAGCGCACCGAGGAACCCGATGATGGGCGACGAGACCATCGGGATGAGCACCTTGTCGATGATCCCCTGGATCTTGAGCGCACCGGTCCCCGCGGCGATGATGGTCGCGCCCAGGAGACCCCCGATGAGGGCGTGCGACGAGGAGCTCGGGAGCGACCACCACCAGGTGAGCAGGTTCCAGGCGATGGCCCCGATGAGCGCAGCCGCCACGATGGCCTGGGTGGTCGTCTGCTCGTCCACGAGGCCTGCGCCGATGGTCGTCGCGACCGCCGTGCCGGCGAACGCGCCGATGAAGTTGAAGGCCGCTGCCATGGCCACGGCGACCTGGGGACGGAGCGCTCGCGTGGCGACCGATGTCGCGATGGCGTTCGCGGTGTCGTGGAAGCCGTTGATGTAGTCGAAGACGACGGCCAGGACGACCACGAACAGCAGACCGAGCGTGAAGGCTTCGGGCACGCGGGACCTGACGCCTCCTGCTCGGTTGCGCTGCCCTGGTGGGCCCCCGGGGTCGTTCGCGCCGACCGGACGTTAACGCATCGTGAACGGACCGTCAGGCGTCCTCATACAGGGGCTGCGTCCACGCGCTCAGGCCATCCGAATCCTCGACGCGCGCACGGACGTAGCCGTCGCCCGCACGCACCTGGTACCGGGCGGCGAGACCCTCCTGGATGTCGAGGACGCGCCCGCCCTGCCCGATGAATGTCGTGCGGTAGTGCAGCTCCCACTGGGGGATGACATCCAGTGCCAGCTCGCCGCGGCCGATCCGCACCTCGCCCAGGGTGACCCCGGTCGTCGCGTAGCAGTCGCCGGCCTCGAGCGACGTGAGCACGTCCGCCTCGGCCGCGCGCTCGGCGCGGATCATCATCCAGGCGCGGCCGGGATTGGAGTACTGGCGACCCCAGACCTTGAACGAGTGGGCGTCATCCACCGCGATGCCGACCATCCGGTGGCCCGCCGCGAGCAGCAGGTCCCAGACCGTCTCCATGTCGGGGAAGCCGTCTCGGCCGCCCCGGTTGTTGACCTCAGGACCCGCGTTGTGGATCTCGAACAGGCGAACGTCGCGCAGCTCCGCGAGATCGTCCACGCGGACCTGCCAGCGGAAGTTGGGGTGGTTGACCGATGGCACGCCGCCGGAGCCCCGGATGGCATCGACGTTGCCCTGGAGGCGAGCGCGGACGTCGCCGGCGAGCGTCGGCGCCAGGACCCGCGGCACGCCCAGCCCGTTGACGTGCACGTCACCCGACGTGAGCTCCTCGCCCCGGACCAGGAGCATGGGCCCGGCGATCGCCTGCAGCTCGGCTGGGTCGGTCAGGACGTCGTGGTCGGTGATGGCGAGCACGTCGTAGCCGGCGTCGCGGTACCACGCGACCACGTCCTCGGGTGGCGAGTCGCCGTCGCTGTTGATGGTGTGGGTGTGCAGGTTGGCGCGCAGCCAGGGCATCGTCACGTCCCCTCGTCCGTCGGAGTGGACCACAGGGTACGCGGCCCCGGGTCTCTCGTTGGTGCCCGATGTGTCGACCCGGCCGGCGACTATGCTCGGCCCATGGACGACCGTGCCGAGGACATCGCACGGCTGGGTGACCAGGCCGGGCTGGCGCTGTTGCATGTCGGATCGGACCTGTCGATCACCTCCGCGAACGACGCGGCCCACCAGCTGCTGGGCAAGCGCCCAGGTGCGCTGCTCGGGCGGTCGGTCATGGAGGCGTTCGTGGACCACCGCGTCGAGGAGGCCATCGTCCGGGGCGCCGCGCCGGGGACCGGAGCCCTCGAGGTGGACGGTCCCGGTGAGCGGCGGCTGCTCGTGCGCGTACGGCCGGACCGGACGCGGACCGGCGCCCGATGGGTGTTGGTGGAGGACGTCACCGAGCTGCGGCGGCTGCAGCGCATCCGGACGGAGTTCATCGACAACCTGTCGCACGAGCTGCGCACCCCGCTCACCACGGTCAGGCTGCTGACCGAGCGCCTCGCGGGTGAGATGGAAGGCCTGGATGTGCCGGCCCGCGTTCGGGACCGGGTGATGAGCATCGACGTGGAGACCGGTCACCTGGTCCAGATGGTGAACGAGCTGCTCGACCTGTCGCGCATCGAGCAGGGGACGACCACGCTCCATCTCGATGACGTCCCGGCCCTCGAGCTGCTCGAGACGACGATGGCCCGGGTGCGCACGTACGCGGACCGCGCGGACATCACCCTCGCGATGAGCGAGCCGACCGGTCCGGAGCCGCGCATCCGGGGCGACCGTGAGCGGCTCGGCCAGCTGCTCCTCAACCTCCTCCACAACGCGGTCAAGTTCTCGCTCGAGGGCGGCACCGTCACGACCGCGGCAGAGGCGACCGGCGATGGGGTGATCCTGAGCGTCCAGGACGAGGGCATCGGCATCGCGCGCGCCGACCAGGCACGCGTCTTCGAGCGCTTCTACAAGGCCGACCGGTCACGGGAACGGAGCCAGGGTGGGACGGGGCTGGGGCTGTCCATCGCGCGCCAC
>JBEVIK010000137.1:0-6355 GCA_040510715.1 Candidatus Limnocylindrales bacterium | reverse complement strand
CGCGCCGGCACGGACGCGACGGAGGCACGTCGGCTGCTCGAGCTCGCCGCGGGCGTGTTCGATGCCGCCAAGGTCGCCGACGTCTCGGAGTCGGACGTGGTGACGGCGCTGCCGCGGAGCTGGTACCCGGAGTCGAGCTGGCGGGACGACCTTGCATGGGCCGCCGCCGAGCTCGCGCTCGCGGGTCGCCGTCTCGATGACCCCCGGACCGCGGAATGGCTGGACTCGGGGATCCTGCTGGCTATCAGCCACCTCGAGAACGAGGGCGGCGCCGACACCCTCGATGTGTACGACACGGGGCCGCTCGCACTCGCGGACCTTGTCCGAGCGATCCGGGATTCCGGGGATGACACGCTCGAGGTCAACGAGGAGATGCTGCTGGACGGGCTGCGAGCGATCCTGGAGCAGGCGGCGTCACGCGCCGGGGGCGATCCGTTCCGCGCGGGTGTGCCGCTGACACGGTCCGACGCCGCGCCGCGGGCCCTGGGCATCGCCGCCGTCGAGCGCCTGTACCGCCGGCTGAGCGGCGACGACACGTTCCTGGCCCTCGGCGCGGCGCAGCTGGACTGGGTGCTGGGCGCCAACCCGTGGGGGGTGTCGTTCATCGTGGGCGTCGGCCCCACGTACCCGCGCTGCATCCACCATATGACGGCCAATCTCGCGACCGACCGCGATGGCGATCCGCTGACCCTTCGGGGTGCCGTGGTGGGCGGCCCGAACGCGGTGTCGCTGTTCGCGGATGGGCTGGACGCACCGTTCCCCGAGATGCGCACCTGTCCCGCGAGCGGTCGGGATGCCTACGCGCGCTTCACCGGCCAGGGAAGCCGGTTCGTGGACGACGTGCGCGCGTGGCAGAGCGTCGAGCCCGCCATCGACATGACCGCCATCGCCACCTTCTCGCTCGCGCTCGGCCGCTGAGGCCGGCCGCTCCCCCGTCCTGATCCCGGCGATGTCGCGATCCGGTCGCGTCGACTCATCCGGATCCCAGCGACATGGCGACATGCTCGCCCTGCTCTCATCGGGATCTCAGCGCTGCACCATAGAGTCCGACCATGCACCTGCTCATCGTCGAGGACGACGACCGTCTCCGCCGCCTGCTCAAGCGCCTGCTCGAGGAGCAGCGGCACGTCGTGGAGACCGCGTCCACGGGGAGCGAGGGTCTCGAGCTCGCGACCACGCCTGGCGGGGGGATCGACGTGCTCATCCTCGATGTCGGGCTCCCCGACATGAGCGGGCTCGAGGTCGCGCGACGGCTGCGCACGGCCGGCTCCGAGATGGCCATCCTGATGCTGACCGCACGGGACACCGTGGGTGACCGGGTGTCCGGGCTCGACGCTGGCGCCGATGACTACCTCGTCAAGCCATTCGCCTTCGCGGAGCTGTCGGCCCGGCTTCGGGCGCTCGGGCGTCGATCCGCGCCAGGCCCACGGCGGCCCGAGCCGCGCCTCAAGGTGGGCGGTATCGTGCTCGACGAGACGCGCCGGCGGGTCACGGTCAACGAGCGTCCCGTGGAGCTGTCGCCGCGCGAGTTCTCGCTGCTGGAGTGCTTCCTGCGTCACCCCGACCAGGCGCTCACCCGCGACCAGCTGCTGGACCATGCGTGGCCCTTCGGCGTGGCCGTCACCCCCAACGCCGTGGATGCGTACGTGCACTACCTGCGCGACAAGCTGGGCGAGGCGGGCGAGATGATCCGGACGGTGCGCGGCGTGGGCTACCGTCTGAGCGATGGCTGAGTCACCCGACCTGCTGCCCGACGGCCCCGCCCGGCCGACGCCGGACGCGGTCGAGGAACGGGAGCGGGAGCGCGACGCACGGATGGTCCGCAACGTCCGCTGGCGCCTCGTGCTGTTCAGCGGCGGCGCGACCCTCGTGGTCCTGCTGCTGCTGGGCGCAGCCATCTACACCGCGGTCGAGCGGTCCCTTGCGGGCACCAGCGTCAGCCGCATGTCGAACCGCGCAGAGGACATCGCGGGCTACCTGAACCGCCCGGAGCGCCGCCCGCCGCGCTTCGAGATGTTCGTGGGTCGTGACTCGGGAACGTTCGCCTACGTCGTGGACCCCTCGAACGACTCCGTGGTCCAGGGTCCGGACTTCGAGGGGAGCGTGCGGGGTGTCCCGGACGTGGGCGGGGTCCACGCCGCGGCAGCCTCGGGCAGGGACATCCGGAACACGACGCTCCAGGCGCTCGGGGCGACGGGCGCGGAGCTGGCGTTCCCCGCGCGGATCCTGAGCGAGGGGGTCGCCACGGACGCTGGCCAGCGCGTCGTCCAGGTCGTCCAGGACCGCACGGCGGAGGTCGAGACGCTGGACTCGCTGCTGAGCGTGCTGCTCGTGGGCGGCCTGCTCGCCCTGGTGGCCGCGAGCATCCTCGGTGCGGCATACGCGACGCGGGCGCTGGTGCCCATCCGCGCGTCGCTGTCGGCCCAGCGTGACGCCCTCCGACGGCAGCGCGAGTTCGCTGCGGACGCGAGCCACGAGCTGCGCACCCCGCTGACCATCGTGCGCTCGAGCATCGAGGACCTCCGGCTGCACCCCGACGAGCCGGTGGCGGAGGTCGGCGAGGCACTCGATGACATCGACGCCGAGGTGGGCCACATGACCTCGCTGGTGGAGGACCTACTGCTGCTGGCGCGCTCCGACTCGGGAGCCCTGGACCTCGTGTTCCAGCCCGTGGAGCTGGGCGATGTCGCCACCGACGCGGCATCCGCGCTGATGGTCCCGGCCGGCGAGCGCGGCGTGCGCATCGAGGTCGATCCCGAGCCGGTGATGGTGGTCGGCGACCCCCAGCGGCTGCGCCAGGTGGTCACGATCCTCGTGGACAACGCCGTGAGGCACAGCCCCCATGGCGGCGCCGTGACGGTACGGGTGCGGCGCGACGACGCGGCGGCGCTGCTCACGGTCGAGGACGAGGGTCCTGGCATCCGGCCGGAGGACCTGCCGCACGTGTTCGACCGGTTCTGGCGCGCACCGGGATCACCCGGCGGAGGCACCGGGCTCGGGCTCGCCATCGCGGCGACCATCGTGACCCGCCTCGGTGGCCGGATCGGCGCGGGTGCCCGCTCGGTCGGTGGGGCCGTGTTCACCGTGGAGCTCCCCGTGCGCCGTGCGCCCGCGTCCCAGGTGTAGTTCCCTTCACCTTCCAGGCTCCCCTGTCGATCTCAGGCGACTCTCAGAGTCCGACCCCAGTCTGGCCACGTTCGAAGATCCATCCCTTGGAGGCAGATTCCCAGATGCACATCGTCGATCCCGGACAGGCCGCGGCCGAGCCGGGCACCCAGACCACAGGCACGCCGCGGCACGACCGCGTCGCGGGTCGTGGTCGCACCCTCCTCGTGGGCGCGCTGGGCGCCGTGGTGGGGCTCTCAGCGGGCCTGTCCCTGGGCATCCCGGGCGGCGTCGTCACCGCGGCGGAGATCCAGCCCTCGACCGGCAGCGAGGCGGCCAGCCAGGCCGCCGGTGACAACGAGGTCATCATCGGCGTCGTCGAGCGGGTCGCTCCGGCGGTCGTCACCATCAACGTCTCCGCGACCGTCAACGAGAGCCAGTTCCCCGGGGGCGGCAACGGACCCCAGGGCTTCGTCCAGCAGGGCACCGGCTCGGGGGTCATCATCGAGGCCGACGGGCTCATCCTGACCAACCATCACGTGGTCGAGGACGCGGACACCGTCAACGTGGTGCTCGCGGACGGCCGCACCTTCGAGGGCGAGGTCGCGGGCATCGACACCTACACCGACCTCGCGTTCGTGCGCATCGAGGCCACCGGACTGCCGACCGCCGAGCTGGGTGACTCGTCTGCCATCCGCATCGGCCAGCTGGCCATCGCGATGGGCGACCCGCTGGGCGAGTTCCCGGGCTCGGTCTCCGCGGGCATCGTCAGCGGACTCGACCGGAGCGTCGTCGTCTCCGACATGACCCGTGGTGGCGCGACCCGCCTCAACCACCTCATCCAGACCGATGCGGCCATCAACCCCGGCAACTCCGGCGGTCCCCTCCTCGATGGCGATGGCAAGGTCATCGGCATCGACACCGCGCAGGCGGGCTCCGCCCAGGGCATCGGCTTCGCGATCCCCATCGACCTCGCCAAGCCCATCATCGACCAGGTCAAGGCGGGCGATGAGATCGCGCGTCCCTGGATCGGCATCTACTACCAGCCCGTCGACGCGCAGGTCGCCGAGGACAACGACCTCAGCGTGACCGATGGCGCGTGGATCCACGTCTCGACCGAGGGTCCGGCCCAGGGCGAGGGCCAGGCTCCTTCCGAGGGCGAGGGCGAGGCTCCGGCCGAGGCTCCTGACGCCATCGTGGCGGACAGCCCCGCTGCCGAAGCCGGCCTCCAGGCCGAGGACATCATCACCGCCATCGAGGGCCAGACCATCGACCGGGAGCATCCGCTCGACCTGGTCCTCCTGAGCCACGCACCCGGCGACACGGTGACCCTCACCGTGCTCCGCGACGGCGCCAGCCAGGACCTCGAGGTCACCCTCGGGACGCGGCCCGCCGACGCCCAGTAGCCGATCCCTGACGGCGGGTGTCTGCAGCCGCGCAGGCATCCCACCGTCGCTCCCACGGGGCGGGCTTCCCCACCCGCCCCGTCCCTCGACGCCGCGCGCCATCGCCCCGAGCGGGCATGGCACGCGGCGTTCCCGTCTGTCACCATCGCCGCCATGACGCCAGAACGCGCCCTGCTCATCGACCGCTACCGAGGGGGAGCCGCCGAGCTCCGTGCTGCGCTCGCCGATGTCAGCGACGCCGAGCTCGACCGGCCCGCACCCGATGGCGGCTGGACCGCGCGCCAGGTCGCGCATCACGTCGCGGAGAGCGAGGCGACCGCCTATGTGCGGCTGCGCAGGCTGGTGGCCGAGGACTCGCCCGCGATCGTCGGCTACGACGAGGAGCTGTTCGCGCGCCGCAACCACTACGACCGGCCCATCGCCTCCGCGCTCGCCGTGGTCCAGGCGGTACGGGCATCGAGCGTGGAGCTGCTCGAGTCCCTCACGGACGAGGAGTGGGAGCGGTCCGGCAGCCACAGCGACTCCGGGACCTACACCATCGATGACTGGCTGCGCATCTACGCGTCGCATCCGCGCGACCACGCCGAGCAGGTCCGCAAGGCCATCGGCCGGTAGCCAGGGGAGCGGGCCAGCAGGCGGCCGATCCCTCCCCGATCGCGTGAAGCTTCATGCACCGCGGCTGGCCTGGGGCCCGATGCGTGCCCGATCGCGTGAAGCTGCATGCACCGCGGCCCGATGCACCGCGGCCAGCCGCTCCCTGCCTCGCTGCAAACGGAACCGTGGTGCGGAGTTGGCGGGTGTGGTGGGGAGACAGTTCCGCTAAGAAGCGTTAACCTGTCGCCTGCGTTCGTCGCCGTGAATGACGAGCACCATCAAGACAGGCCCCGGCGGCCCGACCGGGATGATGCCGATACAGGGACCCGACGCCCCAGCGGGAGGTTCATGACATGCGCCCTGCCCTGCGCACGTCTCGCCGAATACCCGGCGCACGCACGCTCATCGCCAGCCTCTTCGCGCTCAGCCTGCTCGTGCCTGCCCCAGCGGGTGCCGCGGGTGGCACAGGTATCAGCTCGAGCACCGAGAACGACCTCCAGGAGTTCGCCCTCTCGCTCGTCAACTGCACCCGGACGGGCGGCTGGGTGCGCAAGGACGGGAGCTGCGACCGCACGCCGAGCCGGAGGTACCGCAGCACGCGCCGTCCGCCGCTCAAGCTGAGCGAGAAGATCTCAGAGGACGTCGCCGAGCCGCTGGCTGCGAGGTGTCGGCGACTGGGCAGATGCGGACACAACGTGATGGCGTCGTATCGGACGCGATTCCGCCGCGAGGGCATCAGCACCCGCCACGTCGGGGAGGCGCTCGGCTACGGATGGTGGGGCCCTGCCAGGAAGTCGATCATCAGCTCCTTCCGCAGGATGCAGGAGGAGAAGATCACGGGCGCCTGGAGCCGGTGGCACTGGCGCTACATCAAGGACCCGGACTTCAGGCGTGTCGGCATCGGCATCGCCAAGCGCGGCGCGTACACGGTCGTCGTCTACGACTTCGCTCGCTGAGGGTTCCTCCGGGCGTCGCCGTGACCGGCGAGCGCCGCGCAGACAGGCCCCGGCAGCACGACCGGGATGACACCGATAACAGGGACGCACGCCCCAATCGGGAGGTTCATGACATGCGCCCTGCCTTGAGCACGTCCACTCGCGCACGCACGCTCATAGCCAGTCTCTTCGCCCTCTGCCTGCTCATGCCCGCCGCACCGGCGGGTGCCGCGAGTGGCACGGGTATCAGCTCGAGCGAGGAGAACGAGCTCCAGCGGTTCGCGCTCTCGCTCGTCAACTGCGCCCGGACCGGTG
>JBEVIK010000136.1:0-7141 GCA_040510715.1 Candidatus Limnocylindrales bacterium | reverse complement strand
GTGACCATGCAGACCGGCGCCATCCAGAACGGCATCGCCCGCGTCGTCGAGCGGCTGCGCGGCAGGGAGCGCCTGCTCATCCCCATCCTGATGGTCGTGTTCGCCCTCGGCGGCACGACCTACGGCATGGCGGAAGAGAGCCTCGCGTTCTACGCGCTCATCCTCTCCGTGATGGTCGCCGCTGGCTATGACCGGCTCGTGGCCGCGGCGCTCCTCCTGCTGGGATGCGGCATCGGTGTGCTGGGATCGACCATCAACCCGTTCGCGACGGGCATCGCATCCGGGTTCGCGGGCACCACCATCGTCGATGGGCTCATCGGCCGGATCGTCATCCTGGTCGTTGGCCTCGCCATCGGCATCTGGTGGGTGATGCGCTATGCCGCTCGCGTCCGGGCGGACGCGAGCAAGTCGCTCCTCGCGGGCGAGGCTGTCGTCACGGGACCCGATACGCTCCCGTCGGTAGAGGAGGCCCCGGGCGACTCGGTCGGCGCGGGCGAGACGCTCACCGGCCGCCAGAAGGCGGTCCTGGTCACGTTCTTCCTCGCCTTCATCACGATGATGGTGGGCGTCATCCCGTGGTCGGACCTGGGCATCACCCGCATCGCCACCCACTTCTGGTGGTTCCCGGAGATGACCGCCTCGTTCCTGTTCTTCTCCATCGTCATCGGCGTGCTCGCGGGCATGAAGGAGGGGACGTTCACCGACTCCTTCGTGAACGGAGCGCGAGACCTGCTCGGGGTGGCACTCATCATCGGTGTCGCGCGGGGCATCTCGGTGATCATGAACAACGGCCAGATCACCGATACGGTCCTGTTCTGGGCCGAGCAAGCCGTCGCGGGGCTGGGCGGCGTCGCGTTCGTCAACCTCATGTTCGGGCTGTTCATCCCGCTCACCTTCCTCATCCCCTCATCGTCTGGGCTGGCCACGGTCGCGATGCCCATCATGTCGCCGCTCGCGGGGCTCGCCAACGTCGACCCGGCGCTCGTGGTGACGGCGTTCCAGTCGGGCAACGGCCTGGTCAACCTGGTCAATCCGACCTTCGCGGTGGTCATGGGCGGGCTCGCCATCGCGCGCGTCGGGTATGGCACCTGGCTCCGGTTCGTGTGGCCCGTGCTCATCATGCTCGCGATCCTGGTGGTGGTCGTGCTCTCGGTCTCGGTCCTCCTGTGATCCAGGATCGGGGCGCGTGGATACCGGAGGTGTCCCGATGGCTGCCGTGATCCCGCGCTGGGAGTGGCGCGTGTTCGGCGAGCGCTTCCCCGTCGCCGAGGACGACTTCCGTGCCCGGACACCCACCGGTGTCCAGGACAGCGAGGAGCTGTACCTGCTCGCTCCGTCGGGTGACAACGTCAAGATCCGCGACGACCTCCTCGACATCAAGGAGCTCCAGGAGGTGGACGCCGACGGGCTCCAGCGTTGGACGCCGGTCCTCAAGGCGTCCTTCCCGCTGTCCGCCGAGGACGCGGCGGCCGCCTTCGAGGCGCTGGGACTGGGACGCCTGACGGGCACGGCGCCGCTGACCCTGGAGGCCCTGCTCGAGGCGCACGGCGTACCCGCGGGCCCCGTGCGTCCACTCCGGGTGCGCAAGCACCGGGTGCGCTACAGCGTGGGTGGCTGCCTCGCGGAGCTTTCGGACATCGAGGTCGAGGGCCACTCCACCCGGACGGTCGCAGTGGAGGGGGAGGACAAGGCCGCCGTCCTGACGACCGTGCGCTCGATGGGCCTGGGTGGCTACCAGAACACGTCCTACCCGGATGGGCTCATGGCCGCCCTCGACGGCGTTCCCCTGCGTGCCGCGGTCATCGACGTGGGCACCAACTCGGTCAAGGCGTGCGTCGGCGAGCGCACCGCCGATGGTGCCTGGCGGTTCCTGTCGGACGCATCCGCGGTGACACGCCTGGGCGAGGGGCTGTCCGGGAGCGGTGGCATCTCGGACGCCGCGGTCGAGCGGACCATCACCGCTATCGAGGCCATGGTCACCGAGGCGAGGCACCACGAGGCGAGCGCGATCGTGGCGTTCGGCACGGCGGGGCTGCGGACCGCGGCCAACGCGGGCCAGGTCATCTCGCGCATCGCGGCCCGGACCGGCATCCGCATCGAGGTCGTGAGTGGCGACGAGGAGAGCCGGCTGGCGTTCCTCGGCGTCACGCCGGATCTGGATGCCGGCGACGGGAGTCTGGTGGTCTTCGACACGGGTGGCGGCAGCACCCAGTTCACGTTCGGCCACGCCGGACAGGTCGACGAGCGCTTCTCGCTGCCGGTGGGCGCGGTGCGCTTCACGGAGCGGTTCGGGCTCGACCAGGCCGTCTCCGCGGAGCGTCTGCGGGAGGCACGCATCGCGATCCGTGCCGAGCTCGCGCCGGTCGGCGACCGGCCGCGACCGGATGCCCTCGTGGGCATCGGGGGTGCCGTGACCAACCTCGTGGCCGTCGAGCTGAGGCTGGACCCGTATGACCCGGACGTGGTGCGCGGGGCGCGCCTCGAAGCCGACGAGCTGGAGCGCCAGATCGAGCGCTATCGTGCGATGGATGCGGAGGAACGTCGCTCGACGGTCGGGCTGCAGCCGGGCCGGGGCGACGTGATCCTCGCGGGCGCCTGTATCGTGAGGGCAGTGATGGACGTGCTCGGGTCGTCGTCTCTCGTGGTGAGCGATCGAGGGCTCCGACACGGAGCGATCGTGGACCGGTTCGGTGCCAAGTCGGCCGGTGGCCGCGCGCAGGCGCCGTCATGACGGCCCCGGACGACCTGCCCGCTCGAGGGCCGGACACGCGCCTGACCGACGCCGACATCGCCCGGCTGATGCCGCTGCTCGAGGAGGCGAGCTCCATGGAGCTCAAGGTCTCCATCCCCATGCCCGCCCAGCGAGCCGCCATCGCCGGGCTGCCCCTCGATCCCATAGAGGCCCAGCCTCGCCAGGTGTTCTTCTTCGACACGCCCGAGCTGACCCTCGATCGGGCGGGGCTCGTGGTCCGAGCCCGGCGTATCCAGGGTGGCCGGGGCGACACCGTGGTCAAGCTGCGACCCGTGGAGCCTGCCAGCCTTCCCGCGGACGTGAAGCGCTCGCAGGCCTTCGTCATCGAGGTGGATGCCCTGCCCGGTGGGTTCGTATGCTCCGGCTCCCTCCGGGGACGGGCCACCGCCGCAGAGGTCAAGGACGTTGCCGATGGGTCACTCGCCCTCCGGAAGATCCTGTCCAAGGAGCAGCGAGCGCTATATGCCGCCCACGCACCCGAGGGCGTGTCCCTTGATGACCTGGTCGTGCTGGGCCCGACGTTCATCCTCAAGTCGACGTTCATGGCTCGGCTCGTCGAACGCCGGGGCGCTCCGGAGCGGCGCTTCGTGGCCGAGATGTGGTTGTTCCCAGACGGCACGCGGGTCCTCGAGGTCTCGCTCAAATGCCTGCCCTCCGACGCATTCCAGGTCGCCGCGGAGACCCGGGCATACCTCGCGTCGCGGGGCATCGACATCACCGGCGAGCAGCAGACCAAGACCCGCAAGGCGTTGTCCTACTTCGGGGGGCTCGCTGCGGAGGAGGCGGCCTCGTCGTGACCGCCCGGACGCGCGAACGACGTCAGTCACCGTCATCCGATCCGGGCGATGCCGTTCGGGGGTCAGCGTCGATACTGGCACGGGGGACCGGTGGATCGTGCATGCCATCCGCGTGGAGGCAGGCCCGCCGCTCTCTCGATCACGGGCGACACGCACACGCGTCCTCGCTCTTCAGGAGGTAGCACGTGTCCGAGACCATCGCTCCTGCCACGCCTGCCGCTACTGCCTGGCATGCGCTGGCACCGGACGAGGCCCTCGCACAGCAGAAGGTCGATCCGGAGGCAGGGCTGGCGGCATCGGAGGTCGAGTCGCGCCGCGCGACCTTCGGCCCCAACAAGTTCGCGGAAGCCGCCAAGGAACCTACGTGGCAGCGGTTCCTGCGGCAGTACCGCGACCCGATGCAGATCGTGCTCCTCGTGGCAGGTGGTGTGAGCCTGTTCCTGCCGGGTCAGTTCATGACCGGCGTCCTGCTCATCCTGCTCACGTTGTTCAACGCCTGGCTGGGGCTGAGCCAGGAGGGCAAGGCCGAGGCGAGCGTGGCCGCGCTCCAGAAGATGATGATCGTCAAGGCCCGGGTCCGGCGTGGTGGCGAGGTCGCCCAGGTGGCCATGGAGGAGCTGGTCCCGGGCGACATCGTGATGGTCGAGGCGGGTGACCTGGTGCCCGCGGACGGCCGCATCATCCGGGCGGCGACCCTCGAGATCGACGAGTCGGCGCTGACCGGCGAGAGCGTGCCGGTGCCCAAGCAGCTCGAGGCCGTCAAGGCAGAGGCCGCGCTGGGCGACCGCGTGGACATGGCATTCATGAACACCCAGGTCACGCGCGGCGCCGGGACCATCGTGGTGACATCCACGGGCATGGCGACCGAGGTCGGGCATATCTCCGGGATGCTCCAGTCCTCGACCGCGGAGGAGACGCCCCTCACCAAGCAGCTCAACACGCTGACCAACCAGATCCTCATCATCGCGGGCGTATCGCTCATCATCTCGCTGGGCCTCGGGTTCTGGCGGGACGAGCCATTCGACACGCTGTTCCTGACCGCGGTCGCCTTCGCGGTCTCCGCGATCCCCACCGGCCTGCCGGCCGTCGTCACCGCGGTGCTGGCAGCCGGGACCTCGTTGCTCGCCAAGGCGGGTGCCATCGTCAAGCGACTGCGCTCAGTGGAGACGCTCGGCTCGACATCCGCCATCAACTCGGACAAGACGGGCACGCTGACGCTCAACCAGATGACCGCGGTCGAGATGACCGTCGTGGGACATCGCTACACCATCACGGGCGAGGGCTACGCCACCGCGGGGCAGATCAACCACGTCGCCGGTGACTCCGAGCCGACCCTCGACCGCTACCTGCTGCCGATGGCGCTGTGCGCGGATGCGGTGGCCAAGGATGGCGGCCTCGTGGGCGATCCCACGGAGGGTGCGCTCGTGGTCCTGGCCGCGAAGGGCGGCGTGGACCCCGTGCTGACCCGGGAGCGCTATCCGCGCATCGCCGAGGTCCCCTTCGATGCCGCCTACAAGTTCATGGCCACCTTCCACAAGATGACCGACGCGGACGGCAAGGAGGTCATCCGCTGCTACGTCAAGGGTGCTCCGGACCAGCTGCTGGCGCGAGCATCGTCAGCGGAGGACGGCACGGGCGCCGCGGTCCCCGTGGACCAGGTGCGCGCCAAGTACCTCGAGGAGAACGAGCGCCTGGGGCGCCAGGGCCTGCGCGTCATGGCCACCGCGCGACGCGACCTCGACCCCGCGACCTTCGACCCGAACGCGCCCGACCTGCTCCCGCTGGTCGCAGACCTGACGCTCCTGGCGCTCGTGGGCATCGTCGACCCGCCACGTGCCGAGGCGAAGGCAGCCATCGCCATCGCGCACGCGGCCGGCATCCAGGTGCGCATGATCACCGGCGACCACGCGGTCACCGCCGAGGCGATCGCACGCCAGCTGGGTATCACGGGGCGTGCCATCAGTGGTGCCGAGTTCGCGGCCATGAGCGAGGCCGAGCTGGTGGCCCAGATCGATGACATCGGGGTCATCGCCCGGGTCGCGCCCGAGGACAAGGTCCACCTCGTGGACGTCCTGAAGAGCAAGGGCCACGTGGTGGCCATGACCGGGGACGGCGTCAACGACGCGCCCGCCCTCAAGCGCGCCGATATCGGCGTGGCGATGGGCATCACGGGCACCGAGGTATCGAAGGAAGCCGCGGTCATGATCCTGACTGACGACAACTTCGCGACCATCGTGAAGGCCGTCGAGCTGGGACGCGCTCTCTACGACAACCTGCTGCGCTACATCCGGTTCCAGATGGCCGGCCTGTTCGGGTTCATCGCGACGTTCCTGGGCTCCAGCCTGCTGTACATCGCGGGCGGCGTGCCGTTCCTGCCCCTCCAGACCCTGTGGGTCAACTTCACGGTGCAGATCCTGCTCGCCATCGGTCTGGGCTATGGCCATCCACGCGAGGGGCTGATGAAGGATGCCCCGCGGCCACCCAAGCGGCCCATCCTGCCGCGCCGTTTGATGGCCTGGGTCGTCTTCTCCGGCGTCGTGATGGCCATCGTGACCCTGGGGGTCATCTCGTGGGCGACCAACGTCTACGGTGACGCGGTCGCGCGCACCATGGGACTGACCGTCTTCTCGCTGTGCCAGATCTGGTTCGCCATCGAGACCTCGGACGAAGACCGCTCGGCGTTCAGTGTCGAGACGCTGCGCAACGCGATCTTGGTCAAGGTCGTCTTGGGCGCACTCCTGGTGACCGTCCTGGCCACCGAGTTCGGCCCGCTCAACCGGCTCCTGGACACGGTCAACCTGGACCGGGACCAGTGGCTGGTGTGCGTGGTCGCCTCGCTCGCGGTCATCGCGGTCGCCGAGATCCGCAAGCTGCTGGGGATCCGCGTGAGCGAGGTGGACGAGCCGGCCCAGGTGGTCGCACCGGCACCGGCGGCCGCCTGAGGGTCGCGAGGGCTCGCGGCCGGGCCGCCTGAGGTCGCTGGGCGCTACTCGCCGGGCCGGGTCCTCGGTTGGCCCGCGGCGTGCTCACCCCATGAGCACTACGACCGACGAGCGGGTGCCGGGAAGCCGTAGAGGCGGGCCATGTCCTCGTCGGTCATATCGCTCGCCCGGGGATCACCGGGAGACAATGCACCTCGTTCGTCCGTCGGGTGCTCGATCTCTATACCACAACGCCCGACTAATCCTCCAGGCACGTCCGTCAACGCCAGATCTGTCGTCCTCGTCGGTCGCCTGGCTCGAACCGCCGCAACGACCGACCGACGAGGACCGTCCAGGACTCGGTCCGTCGGTCGCAAGGTGTCTCGGATCGAGCACGAGGCAGACCGGCACCCGGGGGCGCGAAGCGGGCATGACCTAGGGCCTACGCCAGGGCGGGCACCACCCAGCCCTCCTGGGTCGGGACCTGGCTGACCAGGTAGTCACGTGACTCCTTGATGGCCGCACGCGGGCCGTCGAGGTCGGCGACCAGCTTGCCATCCCGCTTGCGGATGACGCCATCGATGATGACCGTGTCCACGTTCGAGATGTCAGCGGCGCACACCACCGCGGCCACCGGGTCGATGACCGGATAGGTGTTCACGGCGTGGCCG
>JBEVIK010000135.1:0-9160 GCA_040510715.1 Candidatus Limnocylindrales bacterium | reverse complement strand
CATCCAGTGTGGCACCGAGCTCGAGCGCACGGGCGCGCATGTTGCCCAGGCCGTGGTGGCCGGGCCTGGGGGCCGCGGAGGTGTCGAAGCCACGGCCGTCATCGGCGATGCGCAGCTCCACCCGGTCGTCGTGCGCATGCAGGGAGACCTCGACGTGCGTCGCGGCGGCGTGGCGTGCGACGTTGCTGAGCGCCTCGCGGGTGAGCCGCAGCACCTGCGCGACATCGGCCGGGTCCATCCGGGGGTCACCGACCGTGCGCACCAGCACCGTCGCGGACGACCCGCGCTCCAGCTCCTCGACCAGGCGCCGGATGCCATCCGCGAGGGTGCTCTCGCCCGCCTCGTCCTCCCGAAGCCCGAAGATGAAGCCCCGGATGTCCCGGATGCTCTGGTGGATGGCATCGATGGCGCGATCCACGCGCGCTTCCGCCTCCGGGCGGTCCGTATCCATCAGCTCGGGGACGTCCTCGAGGAACAGGCCGACGCCATAGAGCGCCTGGATGATGCCATCGTGGAGGTCCTGCCCGATGCGTTCACGCTCCTGCAGCAGCGCGAGGCGACCCAGGTCGTCGTGGAGGCGCGCGGTGTGGATGGCCATCGCCGCCTGTCGCGCGAAGGTCTCGACCAGCCGCTGGTCGGTGAGCGTGAATCGCGGCGCCTCGAGCTTCTCGGTCAGGTACAGGTTGCCGACCGGCTGGTTCGCGAGCACGACCGGGACCCCCAGGAACGAGTGCATCGGGGGGTGGCCGGACGGGAACCCGTGAGCCCGCGGGTCGCTCATGATGTCGTCGAGCCGGATGCTCCGCCGCTCGCGGATGAGCAGGCCCAGGATGCCGTGGCCCTGTGGGGGCGCGCCGATGGCGCGCCGCTCCTGCTCATCGAGGCCGCTGGTGATGAAGCGGTTGATGCGGTCGTCCGGCCGCACGATGCCGAGCGCCGCGTAGCGGGCACCCACGAGAGGCCGGATGCGGTCCGTGATGACCTGGAGCACGTCATCGAGCGAGACCGCGCTCGCGATGGCCGCGGTCGCCGCGTCGAGGGCCTCGAGTGCCTCGGCCGGCAGTACGTCGAACGGCTCCTCGTCCTCCGCGGACGAGGCACGCGACAGGTCCATCGTCCCAGCGTAGCCGTGGTCGGGCGGCCGCGCCTGTGACGGATGGACCGTCGGACCAGTGCCGTTCGGCCGTACGAGCGCTTGACGGCGTGCACCACGATGCGCGGATGGAACAGACGCCCGCGGGTCCGCCCCGCCCCACGCCGCTCGTGGCTCGCAGGACCGTCATCAAGACCGCCGCCGTCGCGGCCGGAGGGATGGTCGCCGGCTCCGTGGCCGCGGCATGCGCCGCACCCAGGCCAGGCTGGACGTTCGACCCCCGCAGCCCCGCCGCCGACCTCAGCGGCGCCTCGCCGGTACCCAGCATCGCACCCGGTCACGAGACGGGGCACCCGAGCAGCGCGCCCACCGGCGCGCCCGCGACCGGCGCGCCCGCGATGGCCGGCCACGACGACGAGGCGAAAGCGGTCACGGATCGCTTCCTGGCCGGTGAGTGGCAGCAGATCCCGGGCTACGGCAACCAGCCCATCGAGCCGACGGTCGAGGGCGACGCGAAGGTCTACCGGATGACCATCGACCCCATCGTCCACCACATCACCGCGACCATGGATCCGGTGGACGCGCTGGGCTACAACGGCACGTGGCCCGGCCCCGTGATGCGCCTCACCGAGGGTGACCTGATGCGGGCCACCTTCCAGAACAACATGCCGGAGTCCACGAGCGTCCATTTCCACGGGCAGTCGATGCCCAACGCCATGGATGGCGTCCCGTTCATCACCCAGCCACCGATCATGCCCGGCGAGTCCTTCACCTACGAGTTCAGGGTCAGCCCCGCGGGCTCCCACATGTACCACTCGCACCACAACGCCACGGACCAGGTCGGGCGCGGTCTGCTGGGGGCCCTCATCATCGAGCCCAAGGACCCGGCGCAGCGCTACGACCAGAAGTACGGCGCGACCCAGGACATCATCTGGATCAGCAACGACGCCTACGGCGGCTTCACCATCAACGGCCGCCAGTTCCCCGCCACGGCCCCGCTCGTCGCGAAGAAGGGTGAGGTCATCGTCGTCCGCTTCATGAACGAGGGCGTGATGATGCACCCGTGGCACCTGCACGGGATGCCCATGCGGGTCGTGGCACGCGATGGGTATCCCCTTGGCAACGCGGAGTTCACGTGCGACACGCTGGGCGTCAACCCGGGCGAGCGCTTCGATGTCGTCATCACCTGCGACAACCCCGGCGCCTGGGCGTTCCACTGCCACATCCTCCCGCACGCCGAGGGGCCCCGGGGCATGTTCGGCATGGTCACCGCGCTCATCGTCCAGGAGTGACGCGTGAGCACCGTGGTGGTGGCCACCGACCTGTCACGGGTCTCGACGCGTGCCGTCGAGGTCGGCACCGACCTCGCACGACGGCTCTCGGCGCGGCTGCTGCTGCTCAACGTGCTCGACCTCGGCCGGCTCTCCGGCCGGGGTCGCCATGACCGGGTGGACCAGGCACGGGCGGAACGGGAGCCGGTGCTGCTCGAGCTGGTCCGGGTCGCCCGGGAGGCCGGCGTCGAGGCCGAGTTCCTGCTGTGGCAGGGCTCGCCCGTCGAGGCCATCACCGATGCCGCGACATCCGAGGGTGCCGAGATGATCGTCGTGGGCAGCCATCGCCGGCGTGGCCCGGAACGCACGTTCCTGGGCTCGGTGTCCGATGGGCTGGTGCGCACCGCCGGGGTACCCGTGCTCATCGTGCCCGCCGACGACACCCCGGCCAGCGAGGCGCAGGCCACGCCGGCCTGATGAGGGCTCTCGGTCGGAGGCGTGTGCCCCCGTCATCGTGTGGCAGCATGCGCGGGTGACACAGACGACCTCCGGAGCCGCGCCGTCGGCGCACCCCGCCGATGCCCAGGAGCGCGCGCTCCACGGCGTTCCGGACCTCCCACCGGAGATGCCCCCCACCCCTGAGGACGGCCTGACCGAGGACGAGGCGACCGCCCGGCACGCACGCGGCCTGGGCAACGACGCCCGGATCACGAGCGGGCGGACCTACACCGACATCCTGCGGGACAACCTGCTCCAGCCCGTCAACATCCTGCTGACCGCGATCTGCGTCGTGCTGGCGGCGCTCCAGCTCTACGGCGACGCCGCGGTGACCATCGTGCTCGTCATCGTCAACGTCGTGGTGGGCCTGTTCCAGGAGGTCCGGGCCAAGCGCAGCCTCGACCGTCTCTCGGTGCTGACCCGACCCACCGCGAGCGTCATCCGGGGCGGCGTCGAACGGGCCGTCGATGCGCTCCAGGTGGTCCTGGGCGACCTGCTGGTGATACGTCGCGGTGACCAGCTGCTGCTCGACGGCAAGGTCACGGACGGCGCCTTCCAGGCGGACGAGTCGCTGCTCACGGGCGAATCGGACCGCATCCCCAAGTCATCCGGCAGCGAGGTCCTGTCGGGCAGCTTCTGCGTCGATGGCGAGGCACGCTACGTCGCGACCCGTGTGGGCGCCGAGAGCTTCGCCAACCAGCTGACCGCCGGTGCCCGAGCCTTCCGCGCCGAGCGGACGCCGCTCCAGCAGGACGTCGGCCGGATCCTCCAGGGCATGTCGCTACTGGTGCTGGTGGCGGCCGTGCCGGTGCTGTTCAGCCTGTACCGCGAGTTCGGCTTCCTGCCATGGGTGGAGACGGCTCGCGCCGCCGCGGTCCTCGTCGCGCTCATCCCGCAGGGGCTCGTGGTGATGGTCACCGTGACCTATGCCCTCGCCATCGTCCGCCTGGCAGGACAGAAGGCGCTCATCCAGCGCTCGAACGCCGTGGAGTCGATGAGCCGGGTGTCCGTGTTGTGCCTCGACAAGACGGGGACCCTCACGACCCCCGAGATCGAGGTCGCGGAGGTCCACCCCATCGGCGACGAGGCGGTCCTGGCGCGATGGGCGAGCGCCTTCAGCGTGTCCATCGGCCTCCACAACCGGACCTCGGAGGCGATCGCGGAGCACTTCCCGGACGGCGAGCGGCTCGAGGTCGACGAGGAGGTCGAGTTCTCCTCCGAGCTGCGCTGGAGCGCCATCGCGGTGCAGGGGCGCGATGGGCCTTCGTTGCTCGTGCTGGGTGCGCCCGAGGTCGTCCAGCCGCACCTCGCCTCGGGTGATCACGGCCACATCGACACCCTCGTGCACGCGAAGGCGGACGAGGGGCTGCGAGTGGTGCTGTTCTGCCGCCTCGCGGGCAAGCCGCCTGCGCTCGTGCCCGAGGGCGCTTCGCCTGACACCAAGCCGGTCCTGCCGGGTGACCTCGAGCCACTGGGCGTGCTCGTGCTGCGGGAGCGCATCCGTCCTGACGCCCGTCCGACACTGGCACGCTTCACCGACGCGGGTGTCACGCTCAAGCTCATCTCCGGCGACAACCCGGTCACCGTGGCCGCGCTCGCCCGCCAGGTGGGCCTCAGCCTCGACGGGACCGCGACCTCCGGGCTCGACCTGGAGCACCTCGATGACGCCGGGCTCCAGGAGGCGGTGCGCAACGGCTCGGTGTTCGGACGGGTGCCGCCGTCGCTCAAGGCGCGTCTCGTCGCGGCGCTGCGACGGGAGGGGGAGTGGGTCGCCATGGTCGGCGACGGGGTCAACGACATCCTGTCGCTCAAGCAGGCGCACCTCGGCATCGCGATGCAGAGCGGCAGCCAGGCCACCCGCGCCGTCGCGGACATCGTGCTCCTCGACGACTCCTTCTCGGCGCTCCCGGAGGCGGTCATCGAGGGCCAGCGCATCGTGGCCGGCATGACCGACAGCATGGCCCTGTTCCTGACCCGGGTGCTGTACATGGCGCTGGCGATCCTCGTCACCGCCATCGCCGGTCTGGCGATGCCCGTGGATCCCAAGCACAACACGGTCGTGGCATTGCTGACGGTGGGTATCCCGGCGCTCGCGCTCGCCTACTGGGCGCGTCCGTCCCGGTCGGGCTTCGACGCGGTGCGGCGCATCCTGGCGCTCGTCGTGCCGCCCGCGGTCGTGCTGGCGGCCCTTGGCCTGCCGCTCTACTGGTGGGCGACCTCGACCATGAGCCTGCAGGAGGCGCGCACCACGTTCACCACGTTCGCGGTGATGTGCGGCCTGCTCCTGCTGCCGCTGCTCCACCCGCCGGTCGCGATCTCGTTCACGAGCGCTCATCCGGTGGACCGTCCGCACGCCGATCCACGGCCGACCGTGCTCGCACTGGTGATGCTGGCGCTGTATGTCCTGTGCTTCGTGATCCAGCCCGCCAGCGACTTCTTCGAGCTGGTGCCCCTCGGCGGCGGGATCTTCGGGCTCACCGCCGTGGCGGCACTGGCCTGGGCGGCGCTGACGATCGTCCTGTGGCACATGGACGTCTACCAGCGCTGTCTCGCCATCGTGAGCGGCTGGCGGGGCCGGAAGGTGGCTCAGCCCGCGGACTGAGGCTCCACGGCGGGACGGAGCGCACGCTCCACGTCCACCACGCTCGCGAGGATGACCTCCCTGAGCCGCTCGAGGCCACCGTGCGCTTCCTTGGCCATGCTGCCGATGGACGTGAGCTGCATCTTGAGCGCCCGCACACCGTCCAGCTGGCCCTTGATCGCGGTCATGGCGTCCGCGATCGCCACCGCGTCGATCTCGGTCTCGTGCTCGGCGAGCGTGGCGAGCGCGATGAGGCGTGCCAGCCGCACTGCCGCGTCGAGCGACGCGCGGTCGGGGGCCTCGGGGTCGATGACGCAGTAGACGTTGCCGTGGCGCACGTCGAAGGGGGCGATCCCCGCAGGCGCATGGGCCGGCGTGAACACCACGAGCGCGACCTGGGCGCCCCGGTTGCGCCTGGCACCCGCGAGCTCGTCGCGCATCGCCTTGCCGGAGATGGCGCGATCCTTGCACTCGACCACCACGCGCAGGTCGGCGCCGTGCGTGACGGCCGGGTCCAGGGTCAGCACCAGGTCGCCCTGCTTGGAGCGGATGATGTCGCCGGTCTCGTCCCCGGTGCGGTCGAGGGCATCCCCGGAACCACGGCACAGCTCGCCCAGCAGCTCGCCCACGAGGACCTCGAAGTCCGCTCCCTTGGCAGCCGAGCGCGCCCGCTCGCTGGCGCGAGCGGCACCCGCTGCCTCGATCGCCGTGAGGCGCTCGTTGAGCCGCTCGAAGCCCGCCGTGACCTCGGTCCGGAACTGATGGAGGGGCGAGCCGAGTCGCGTCGGGTCGAGCAGCTGCGCGAGGCGCGACGCGTCCCCGTCGAAGTAGCTGCCGAGCATGGCACGCATGCGTCCCAGCGCGGAGTCCCGCTTGCCCTCGTCGAACAGCTCGGTCACGAACCCGCGCAGCTGGCCCCTGTCACCCAGGAACCGCTCGAGCGTGCGCGGCAGCCGCCCATCCCCGTCCGCGAAGTTCAGGCGAAGCACCTCGTCGAGGGTGCTCGCGGCGCGCTCGTTGACCTCCTCGGCGTGGCGCACGAGCGTCTGGAACTCCTTGCGCACGACATCCACGTCCATGGTCACGCCGGCGTCCTGGAGTGCCGTGACCCCGATGCGCAGGGCACGCTCGAGGATCGCGGCGCGGTCATCCGCGGGTGCCTCCCCGAAGAACGAGGCGATGGCCGGGTCCACGATGACCAGGTCGTCGATGACGAGGCGGTCGCCCTGGACCAGGACGGGCGAGGCCGGGCGCTCGACGGCCCGGAGCGGGGTGGGTCGGATGGCTTCCATGGCACGCATCGTCGTGCCCGCGTGTGACAGGTCGCCTGTCACTCCATCCGGAGCGGCCGCCAGGCCAGGCCACCCGTCGCGAGCCGGACCTGGGCCGCGGTGACCGGCTCGGGCGGCGAGTCGGGTGACCGAGGCCAGGGTGGCGTCACGCCACCGCCCCCGCCCGCCGTGATGGCGAGCAGGAACGCGATCAGCAGCAGCGGTCCAGCCTTGCGCGCCACACCGGCAGGCTAGGGCAGGCGCTGTGCCCGGTCGAGCGCGACCATCGTCCCGTCCCCGGTACCCTAGCTGCCATGCGCGTCGTCCTCGCCCACGGTGCCTCCGGCACCGCCGCTTCGATGCTCCGGCACGTGGATGGCCTCGCGGCGCGGGGCATCGAGGCGAGCGCCATCGACCTGCCGGTGCGCAAGGCGGAGACCGCGCTCGTCGCCTACCGGTCCGCAGCTGGTCTCGACGGGGACGCTGCCGGTCCTGCCGTCATCGGGGGCCACTCGTACGGGGGACGGGTGGCGAGCCTGGTCGCGGCGGATGGGCCGCCGGCGGTGCGCGGCCTGGTGCTGCTGTCCTATCCGCTCCACCGCCCGGGGTCACCCGAATGGGAGGCGCGCAGCGAGCACTGGTCGCGAATCCAAGTCCCGGTGCTGCTGTGCTCGGGCGAGTCGGATCCCTTCGCGCGCATCGACCTGCTGCGCCGCGCGGTCGCAGAGCGTCTCCCTGCGGCCGAGCTGGTGACCTGGCCCAGGCTCGGCCACACCCTGGCGCCCGTCCTGGACGAGGTGCTCGACCGCGTCGCGGCCTTCGTCCGCGCGCGCTGACCGCCGAGGGTCAGTCGTCCTCGCGGCCGAGCGCCTCGATCGCCGAGCCGATGGACAGCCTGCCGCCGATGGGCACGACATGCACCTCGGTGTCCGGTACCAGCTGCGCCACGTGGCGGGCGAACGCGTGTGGTGGATCGGTCCGGGTGCTCGGCCGTACCCAGCGCATGCCGATGGGGTGCAGCGTGCCCCAGTGGATGGGCACCGCCACGCGCGGGTGGATGAGCTCCACGGCACGCGCGGCGCCGAGCGGGTCGAGGTGGTCGGTGGGCCGTGCCCGGGGACCCCAGCCCCACACCGGGATGAGCGCGAGGTCCAGGCCACGGTCGAGCTCGCGCATGCCCTCGAACAGGGCCGTGTCACCCGCGAAGTAGACGGCTCGCGAGCCAGTGATGAGGAAGCCGACCGCCAGCTCCGTGGGGCCGATGGGCGGCCCGAACCCGTGGTGCAGCGCCGGGATGGTCTCGATGGCGAGTCCGCCGATCGCCACCACGTCGCCGGGCGTCACCTCGATCACATCGGCGAAGCCGCGGGCGCGCAGGCGCCGGCCCATGCCCTCGGGAACGATCAGCGGCACGTCGGGACCCACCAGGCGCAACGAGCCCAGGTCGAGGTGGTCCCAATGGGAATGCGACAGGAGCACCACGTCCACCGCGGACCACGCGCCAGCCACGATGGGCGCCGCTGCCCGGACGAGGGGACCCACCCGCCGCCGCAGGATGGGGTCGGTCAGCACGCGCACGCCATCGATCTCGACCAGCACGGTCGAGTGGCCGATGTAGGACATGACGAGCGGTGCCGCGGCACCCCCTGGACCGGTCACGATGCTGCCGAGTATCGGTCATCGCTCCGGCGACCCGCGGGTCAGTGGAGGGGCAGCTCCCTCGCGAGCATCTCCCGGTGCCCCCGGTCGTCGCGGCCCGTGACCATGATGCGCAGGGTGCCCGGGTCGCCGGTCCGCCAGAGCCGGAGCTCCGCCACGTAGTCCCCCCGCCTGTCGCGTTGGGTCCGGACGCGTCGGGGGCTGCCGCCCGCCTGGGTGAGCACGAGGGTGGGCGCGCCCTTCTGGCGTTCCGTGGCGTCCACCCGGATGCGCAGCCGCTGGCCGCGACCCGGCGTGGCGTCCGACACGCCGATGCGGTACGGACCCACGTAGACGGAGCGCACGACCCGCATCGTCCCGACCGAGGTGGTGGCGCTGATGCTGACGGTGTACGACCCGGGTGACACGAACCGACCGGACTGGTCGCGACCGTCCCAGATCCATGCGCGACGACCCGGGCGCTGGATCCGGGACGCGCTGCGTCGGACGACGTCGCCGGAGCCGTTCCGGACCTCGACCAGCACGCGTGCGCGCCTGAGCAGCGGGTACGCGAAGCGCACCAGGCGCGCCCGCTTGTCGCGATCCGCGGCATGCAGCGCGCTCGCCGATGCCCGCACGCGCCCGAGGGCGGTCAGCACCCGCGCCGTGAAGCGTTGCACCTCGCTCCGGTTGCCGGCACGGTCGCGGGCGGTGACCGTGACCCGGTAGTGGCCGTCGGGCACGACGCGATGCCTGCTGTCGCGACCGTCCCAGGTGACGGTGCCCGTGCCGCGACTCGATTCGCGCG
>JBEVIK010000134.1:0-9144 GCA_040510715.1 Candidatus Limnocylindrales bacterium | reverse complement strand
CTGGAGATCGACGGCACGTTCGGCAACACGGCCACCGGTCCGGCGAGTCCGACGAGCATCCAGCTCAAGGCGAAGCCGAGCGTGACGTGGGGGGACACGCTGATCCCCCTCGGGTTCGCGTCGCACGACGCGGTGCCGGCAGGGACGAGGTCGCGCTTCACGCTCCAGGCTCGGGGCAAGTTGCCGGATGGCATGACCCTCGACGGATCCGTCCTCGCGTTCGGCACGGCAGACCAGCACCAGGCGACCCTGCCGCTCGAGGCGGGTGCGCCCGCGACGTTCGTGCCGACACAGAACGTCCGCGTGCCCAAGGGTGCCCGTTCGCGCCGCATCAAGGGTGCCATGCGCGTGACGATCGACTCGGCGCGGCTGGTGCCAGCATCCTGCGGCGGGAGCGCGGGCGCCGTCACGTTCGAACCCACGGGTACCGACCAGATGTCGTTGGTCTTGTCCGTGACCATCCAGGGTTCCGCTCCCGCCGGAGCGATCCTCGGTTCGTTCGTCACGGTCCCGGATGGCACGAGCGCCCTCGGTGGGCCCGGCAGTGTCCTCGTCCATCGCGGCGAGACCCTGCGTGACATCACGCTCTGCTATCCCGTCCCGGTGCCGGCGGATGGTCGGTACCGCTGGCGCATCGAGGCGCGCGATCGCCGGGCCAGCTCGAGCTTCACGATCCCCGCCCCGACCGAGCCTTGAATCGCGCGACCCGCCGACCCTGTGCTCGGACCGCTCGACTACCTGTACACGCCGAGCGCTGACGTCGCGTCGGACGTGGCCTGGTTCGGCGACGTCCTGGGTGCCCGGGTCGTGTTCGCGATCGAGTCGTCGGGGACCCGCGTGGCGATGCTCGAGCTCGCCGCCGAGCAGCCGCGGATCCTGCTCGCGGATCATCTCGAGGGCGAGCGGCCGATCCTCGTGTACCGCGCCGCGGACCTGACCGCCACGCGCTCCGCGCTCGAGGCACGCGGTCTCGTGCCGGAGCGCACGCTGGAGATCCCATTCGGCCCCTGCTGCACGTACCGCTCGGAGTCGGGCCACCGGCTGGCCATCTACCAGCGCACCCGACCCGAGGTGGAAGCGCACTTCGCCGGCCGGCGCGACTTCTGAGGACCCATCGACGCTGAGCTACGGGCGACCCGGTCGATCTGGCTCTCGACCACCCGTCCGGACGGCAGACCACATGCGTGCCGTTGTGGTTCTGGTGGGATGGCCAGGACGTCTACTTCATCGCGGGTCGCACGATCCAGAAGGCGCGCAACCTGGCGTCCCAGCCGTTCGCGGTCGTCCATGCGGGCGATGGCGACGACGTGGTCATCCTGCAAGGGCCGGTCGAGATCGTCCGAGAACCGGCCCAGCTGGACCTGGTCGAGGGGGGATATCGCGCCAGGTACGTCGATCCCGGGTCCGGTGCCCGCGCGAGCATCCACAACGAGGGTGACGACTGCTACCGGGTCCACGTCCGGCACGTCATGGCGTGGGCCTACGGGACGATCGGCAATCGAACCGACTGGCGGTTCGGACCCTAGCGTTCCTCTGGCGGGCGCACGGCACGGAAGCTGCGATACAGCAGCAGGTCGTAGACGATCTTGAGTGACCCGGCGATGACGAAGGGCAGGCCGGTGACGGCGCCGCCCACGAACAGTGGACCGGCGATCAGGGGTGACGCCGCGACGCCCAGGCTCCGCGCGACCCCGGTGACGCCCGCGGCCGCGGACCGCTCGTCCGGATCGACGACCGCGATCGTGTAGGACTGGCGCGTGGGCACGTCCATCTGGCTGATCGCGAACCGCACCAGCAGGACCGCGACCGCCAGCTCGAGGGTGGGCATGAATGGCACGAGCACGAGCAACACGTTCGATGGCAGGTGCGTGAACACCATCGTGTTGACGAGCCCGAAACGCGCGGCCAGCGGTCCCGCGGCGAGTGCCGAGAGTCCGGCCAGCATGTTCGCCCCGAACAACAGCAGCCCGAGCGATGCGGGGTCGAGCCCGAAGCGCTGCTGGAACCAGAAGGCGATGAAGCTGGCGATGACGAAGCCACCCGCGAACGCGTCGAGCGCGAACAGCGCTGACAGGCCGGCCACGATGCGCTGTGAGCGGTGGAGCCCGAGACGGGTCCGGATGGGCTCGTCCCGCACGTCGCGGGGCGGGACCTCGATGCGCGCATCCAGCCCCAGGAACGCGATCGCGATGACCACCCCGACGAGCGCGTAGCCGGCGATGACCAGGCGATAGGCGTCACCTTCGGACGCCCCGAGGTCGACCGCGAGCTGCGCCGTCGCGCCTGCCACGAGCGCCCCGATGGCGGTCGCGAACGAGCCCACCAGCTGATAGCGCGCGAACAGGCTGGTGCGCCGTTCGTCAGGGACCAGCTGCGCGAGGGCGGCCTGCTCGACGGCGAGGAACGGCCCGACCTCGTTGCCGCTCGGGCTCATCACGCCGATCGTCGCCGCGACCGCGAGCACGACGAACAGGGGCGTGGAGACGAACGCGATGCCCGCCACCAGCATGAGCGCGGCGCCGATGACCAACACGCGCCGGCGCCCGATGCGGTCCGCGTGGGTCGTCAGCCATAGCGAGATGGCGGCGTCCCCCAGCAGCGTCAGCGCCAGCAGCAGCCCGATGTCCGACCCCGACAGCCCGACGGACGCGAGGTACAGCACGAGGACGGTGGACAGGAATCCGTACCCGAACATGCGCAGGCAGCGGGTCGCGAACAGGAGCGTGATGTCGCGGTCCAGCGTCGCCTCCCCATCCCGGTCGGGATGGGCGTCATCGTATGCGCTCGTCTCGCTCGATCAGCGTCGGCGCGCGTGCGCCTCGCCTGGTCGGGTGCTACCCGCCAGGACCCCTGTTGCCGTGACCCGCGATCACGACCTTGTCGCCGGTGTTCCGGTCGTTCAGCAGGACCGTGTACGCACCGCTCTCGAATGGACCGAGCGGGTCAACGTCCGTTCCCGCGAAGTCCGCGTTCCGCACCCGCCCGAGCCCGTCGTAGATGGTGACCGACACGCGTGGCTGCGTGACCGTGAACCGCGTCGTGTTCTCCAGCGTGCCGTCGTAGCTCAGGACCCCGAAGCCATGGTCGCTCGTGCCTTCGCGGTGCACGACGAGGCCGGTGGTCGGCGGCACTGACGCGATCGGAGCGTCGGTCACCTCGACCTCGTGATGGTCGTAGCCCGGGATGATCTCGTTCGCCCACACGAACATCGAGCGTTGGCCAGGCCCGAAGCGCTCCCGGCGCGCGAACGTGACGCCCGTCCGGAGGAGCCGACCCGCGGCATCGTAGAAACGGATCCGGATCCTCACGTCTTCTCGTGCACTGCCCGTGTTGTTGAGCACCTCCCCGACCACCCGAGGCTGCGTCGGGAACTCGTTCCAGCCGCTCGAGGACAGGACGACGACCGCTCGTCGGGGCGCCCGGACCCGGAGCCGATAGGGCATGGCCTGGGCCCAGGTACCGACGGGTCGGATCCGGACGCGGTAGGTGCCGGGGTCCAGCATCCGGACCAGCTCCTCGAACCCCTGGCCGGGTCGGTCGGACTCGGCAAGGTGGTTGGAGCACGCCCCGTACAGGTCGAGTCGCGCGTTCGCCGGCAGTGCACCGAGGGTGATGATCACCCGGCGCCGGATCGAGAGCGAGAACCGGTACCAGTCCCGGTCCCCCGTCTCCAGCGTGTCCGAGGTCCAGTCGGGGCTGGTCGCGATCGGGGTCGCGGTGCCGCACGAGTCGGCGGTGTCGGCACGGACCGGTGCCGACGTGGCCAGGGCGCCGGTCGCCAACACGGCCATCAGGACAAGGTATCGCAGTCGTCGCATCGGATCCCTCCGCGATGAGTCCTGGGGGTGCAGGCCCACGAGACCGTACTCCCCACCCGGCCGGCACCGCGCCACGTCATTGGTCCTATGCGGACCGGCGACTCGTCCCCGTCAGCCCCCGGGCGGGGGCTTGACGGGCGGTATACGTATATGCGTATACTTGTACTGATACACAGCCCGCCCACAGGGAGCTAGGATGGCCACGTGCCGAACAAGACGATCTATGTCTCCGAGGGGGACCTTCCCCTCTACCAGCGCGCGCAGGAGCTCGCAGGCGACAACCTCTCCGCGGCCATCGCCGCTGCACTCCGTCGATATGTCGATGTCGAGGAGAGCAAGCACGAGGGCTTCGACGAGATCACGGTCCGGGTGGGGCCTGGCCGCGGGCGGAAGATCCGCTTCACGGGTGTCCTCCTCGGTGAGTGGTACAGCGGAGCGACCGGCCGCATCGAGACGACGAGGGTCTACCGCGGGCGTACCGGCCGGTTCGTGGTCCATGTCGAGCGGAGCGCCGAGTTCACCACCGTCAATGCCGAGGGCAAGCCTGCCGGCTGGCGCGGCTATCTGGGCATCGGCAACATCAGCTACGGCAGCACCCCTGCCGAATCGACGCTCGACGTGGTCGACACCCTCGAGGAGCTCCGGGAGCGGATCCCACCCCAGCTGTTCGAGATGGTGGCGAGCAGCGCACAGCAGCACCCGGTCGAGACCCTGGACATCTGATCGGGCGCACGCCACCGCCCGGATGGGAGGGGCGTGGTGATCCCCGACGCGACGGTGGCGATCAGCGCCACTGGCCTTCGCAAGTCATTCGGCCCGCAGCTCGTCCTCGACGGCATCGACCTCGAGGTCCCCGCCGGCAGCGTGTTCGCGCTGCTGGGACCCAACGGCGCGGGCAAGACCACGACCGTCGACATCCTCACGACGCTGCTCGCCGCCGATGGTGGTGGAGCCACGATCGCGGGTCACGACGTGGCCCGCGAGGCGGATGCGGTCCGGTCCGTCATCGGCGTGACCGGACAGTTCGCCGCGGTCGACTCGCTGTTCACGGGCGAGGAGAACCTGCGCCTCATGGCGGACCTCCGCCACCTCGGCAGGGCCGAGGGACGCCAGCGGGTGGCCGAGCTGCTCGAGCGCTTCGACCTGGTGGATGCCGCCCGGAAGCCGGTGGCGACCTACTCCGGTGGCATGCGTCGACGGCTCGACCTGGCCATGACCCTCATGGGCGACCCGCGGATCATCTTCCTCGACGAGCCCACCACCGGGCTCGACCCGCGGAGCCGCCGCACGATGTGGCAGACCATCCGCGCACTCGTCCGCGACGGCGTGACCATCTTCCTGACCACGCAGTACCTCGAAGAGGCGGACGAGCTGGCGCACCGGGTCGCCGTCCTCGACCACGGCCGCCTCGTGGCACAGGGCACCCCGGACGAGCTCAAGCGGCTCGTGCCAGGTGGTCACGTCCAGCTCGAGTTCCCGGACGGGTCCGCCCTCGAACGGGCCGCGCAGGTCCTGGGAGAGACGCAGCGCGATGACGAGGCGCTCACCCTCCGCGTGGCCAGCGACGGCGGGGTCCGATCGCTGCGCGCGCTGCTCGACCGGCTCGACCGGGAGGCCATCGAGGTCAGCGAGCTCTCGGTGCGCACGCCCGATCTCGATGACGTCTTCCTGTACCTCACGGACCATGAGCCAGCGACCCCGGAAGGGAGCCCCCGATGACCGCGTCCACGATGGCCGTCACCGACTCGGCCACGATGCTCCGGCGCAACCTGCGCCGGATGCGCCGCTACCCCTCGCTCACCCTGTTCATCGCCGGCATCCCGGTGATCCTCCTGCTGCTGTTCGTGTACGTGTTCGGCGGCACCATGGGTGCCGGCCTCGGCACCACCCTCGGCGGCCGCGAGACCTACCTCGCGTACGTCGTGCCGGGGATCCTCGTCATCACGGTCGCGGGCGCCGGTCAGGGCACCGCCATCTCGATGGCCATGGACATCACGGAGGGCATCGTCACGCGCTTCCGGACGATGGCCATCTCACGCACGTCGGTGCTCGTGGGCCACGTCGTCGGCAGCGTCATCCAGTCGATGCTGGCACTCGCCCTCGTCGTCGGCGTCGCGCTCCTCATCGGCTTCCGTCCCGCCACGGGTCCGGTCGAATGGCTCGCCGCGGCCGGCCTCCTGGCGCTCGGGGCGATGGCCGTCGCGTGGCTGTGCGTCGCGATGGGTCTCGCGAGCGGCAGCGTCGAGACGGCCAGCAACATGCCCATGTTCCTGGTGCTGCTGCCGCTGCTGGGGAGTGGCTTCGTGCCCACCGATTCGATGCCCGACGGCCTGTCCTGGTTCGCCGACAACCAGCCGTTCACGCCGGTCATCGAGACGATCCGGGGCCTGCTGATGGGCACGCCCGTCGGCGACAGCTGGCTCATCGCGATCGCGTGGTGCCTCGGGTTGTCTGCGGTCGGCGCGCTGTGGGCGGTCCGCCAGTACGACCGGCGCTCGCTGCGCTGACCCGCGCGCCGGTGGCAGACTGGGGGCATGGGCACCGTCACGGACTACCTCGCCACCCTCGACGCACCGGCGCGCTCGTTGCTCGAGCGGTACCGGTCCCGCGCCATGGAGCTCGTGCCCACCGCCGAGGAAGGCACGAGCTATGGCATGGCCGCCCTGCGATATCGAGGGCGGCCACTCATCGCGGTCATCACCGGCAAGCTGGGTTACACGGCATACCCGTTCAGCTCTGAGGTGGTGGAGCGAGTCCTCGCCGCGACGCCCGGATTCGACTCCACCAAGGGTGGCATCCGGTTCACGGACGAACAGCCACTCCCGGACCCCGCGTTCGATGCCCTCGTGACCGGCCGTCGCGACGAGATCGACGCGGCGCTCAAGCGCTGAGGCAGGGGGCATGGGCTCGCCGGAGGCGATCGTCATCTCAGGCGTGTACGGCGTGGGCAAGACCACGACGACGATCCAGATCGCCGACCTGCTCGACGCGCGCCACGTGCGCTACGCGGCGCTCGACCTGGATTGGCTGTCCTGGGCGTGGACCCCGTACGGCGGCCACGACGTCCCCGTCGACCGGCTGATGCTGGAGCACCTCGACCTCATCGTCCGCAACCTGCGGCGCCACGGCAACGACCGGTTCGTGCTGGCCGGCGCCGTGATGACGACCGCCGCGTGGGATGCCATCCGCGCGACGCTCGAGATGCCCGCGCGCCTCGTCCGGCTGGTGGCTCCTGTCGAGGTCATCCGGCCGCGCCTCGCCAACGAGCCCACGACGGGGCGCGTCGATGATGCGCGCCAGATGGAGGCGTGGCTGTCAGCGCCCGGCGGCGATGTCCCCGTGCCCGATCTCGTGATCGCCAACACGGGCACCATCCTCGAGACGGCACACGCGATCCTCGCCTGGAGCGGCTGGCAGGATGGCCCGCTGGCGGAGGGCTAGGGCACCGTCAGGGTGACCGGCGCGCTCCAGCGCTCGATGTTGCCCCTGTCGTCACGTGCCCGCAGGCGGAACTCGAAGGTCGTGCCAGGCGGCTGCTGGGTCGTGTACGAGCGGCTCGTCGTGACGGTGCGGATGCGCTGCCACACGCCCTCCGGCACCCGCCGCTCGAGGTCGAAGCCCCGCAACCCGGCCGTCCCCTTGACGAGCAGCGGGTCATAGCCCGTCCAGCGCAGGGTCAGCTCGCCCTCGCCTCCGGCCTCGGCGGCCTCGGTGCCCAGGGACTCGGTCGAGGTGAAGCGCGACGTTGGGGGTGTGCGGTCCGGCGCCGTGATGAAGATGACCGTCCACTTCCAGGTCCGTCCGTCGGTCGCGACACCGGCGCCGAAATAGACGTTGTCGGTCAGGATCTGTCGCCTGTGGACCGAGGAGTGCATCCACAGGGACACGGCCTGGTCGGCCGATCGCAGCAGGTCGTCGCCGCGACCCCAGGCGATGATCTCGCCGACCCGCGAGAAGCTGATGCCGGCCCGGCGCAGATGGTCGTCCGCGTAGCGACCCTGGCGGTCCCGATGGTCGAAGTAGTCGCGCTCGACCATGTCGCGGGACTTCGCGCGCGCCACGCCGGCCACGCGCCAGTCGTGGCGGAAGGCTCGCTTGCCGCGGCTGTCGCGCCGCCGGTTGATGAGCTGCTCCACGCGGGCCTCGGCCGCGTCGAGCTCCGCGCCGGTCGGGATGGCAGCGGCGACCGGCACCGTTCCCGCGACGGGGAGGGCGATGAGGACGATCGCGAGGATGGTGACGAGGCGCCGGCGCATGAGCTCCTTCCGTGGACCGATACGGGCACGGTAGACAGCGCCACGCCCCGGTTCCATGGGAACCCCGACGCCGTCGGATCGGCCGGAGGTAACGCGCCTGCTCCGCTCCAGGGAGCCCCGGACCACACCGGTCCGGACACCCGGCCACGCGCTCACCGGCCGTCGACGTGCGAGCACAAGGCACGCCTCGGGCATCGCCAGCACGGACACGACCCGCGGGCGACGTTCGGATCGGCGCGGCTGGGGCGACCGCTACCTACCGCGGGCCATCATCCCACGCGCGTCCAGCGTCCCCTACGATGCGTCGCATGAGTGACCGGCCCCTGATCGACCCCACGATCCCGCCCAGCGGCCCCGGCTGCGTGGAGTGCCTCGCGACCGTCGACGGTTGGTGGTTCCACCTCCGACGGTGCACCGCGTGCGGGCACGTAGGCTGCTGTGACTCATCCCCGTCGCAGCACGCCAGCCGGCACGCGTCGGACACGGGCCACCGGATCGTGCGCAGCTACGAGCCCGAGGAAGAGTGGTTCTGGGACTACGTCGCCCAGCGGTACGCACGCGGCCCAGCCCTCGAGCCACCGGATCACCACCCGCTCGAGCAGACCGTGCCCGGTCCGGCCGAGCGCGTCCCGGCCGACTGGCAGGAGCGGCTCAACTAGCGTCGCGGCTCGGCCCGTCCTCCCCGGCGAGGAGCCGCGCGAAAGGCACCGGGTCGCGGAACGGATCGGCGGCCTCCGGTCGCGCCCGGACGGCCATGGCACCCGCCAGCTGCTGACCCTCCCGCTGGATCCGGCGCGCCAGGTCCGCCGCCGTCTCCGGGTCGCCCCAATCGTCGGTCGCCGCGAACACCCCGGTGGGCACGGGCGTCGCGCCCAGGTACGCGAACAGGGGGCGCAGCGCGTGTTCGAGCGCCAGGGAGTGCCGCTCGGAGCCGCCCGTGGCTGCGAGCGCGACCGGGGTCCCTCGCAGCGCATCCATCTCGAGCACGTCGAAGAACGTCTTGAACAGGCCGCTGTAGGAGGCGCTGAAGATGGGCGTCACGGCGATGATGCCGTCGGCAGCGGTCAGCG
>JBEVIK010000133.1:0-18249 GCA_040510715.1 Candidatus Limnocylindrales bacterium | reverse complement strand
AGCTGTACGGCCTTGAGGACCAGGTAGCGGCGACGCATCTCGGTCGCCCAGTCGTCGTGTGTCATCGGAGGCTTGGCCTTGGGGCGGAGTCTCGGCGACCGGGCCATGACCCGGGGGTACGAAGGTACCGGACGCTGTCCCACCCTGGGGTGTGCGCCACGGCTTTGTGGTGCCTGACCGCGCCAGCAACGTCGGTTCGTGCGGGTCGCACGCCGTCGCCCTCCCCCGAGGCTAGGATGGGCGGGCGGCACAGTAGCGGCGCGGTCTGGATCGCAGGGGAGCACCGATGGCAGAGAGGCTGACGAAGGTCTACACGGGGCGGCAGGAGCAGGAGCGCGACGAGGCGGAGGCGGTCGCCCACGGATGGCGGGTGGTCTCACGGGACTCGGGCCGCGAGGGCTACAAGGTCACGTTCGAGCGCGACGTCCCGCCGGTGAGCGCCGAGTCGAGCGGTGGCGGGATCCGAGGGGTGACGTGGCTGTTCCTCATCTGGAACGTGGTGCTCCTGGGCCTACTCGCCTGGCGCATCGTCGCCGGCGACCACCTCGGGGGAACCGTTCAGGAGACCATCGACTCGCTGCGGCAGTCCGGCGAGGTGCTCGCACTTGGGGCGGTCTGGCTGATCGGCCTCGTCGTGCTGGGCTTGATGTGGTTCAGGGGCCGTTCCAAGGCGTGACGCGCTTCCAGGGATAGGGCGTCCCTCTCGCGGCTCCGCACCACCGGTGAGCAGGTCTCGCCGAGGCGTATCAGATACCCGCCAATGACCTCCTTGCGCGTAGGAGGTCACTGCGATGCCAAGGCACGTGGTCGGTACACGAGAGAAGCGCTACCGGGTGGACACGCCCCACGAGGTGTCGGCGTGGGTCGCGGACGAGATCGACACCATGGCCGGTGGTTGGGTGCCGTTGACCAGCGAGCGGGAGTCTGATGGCTGCCTGCGGGTGCTCTACGGCAGGCTGCCGCCCGAGCTGAGCGGCGCGGTGGATGGGGGGATCGGTGGATCGGCCCAGGCACGGACCACGGCGATGCCGATCCTGCATACCCCGATCGACGCGGGTCGCGGCGCCGTCATGGTGTTCGCGCTGTGCGCGTTCCTGGTCTCGCTCGCCCTGTTCGCGAGACCCTGACCCGGCCGCCTGAAACCGCAGCCGCCCTGCGTGCCTCTATGAGTGACAGAGGGTGGCGTGCACGCTGGGGGCGTCGGGCGCCACCCTCCTTGCGCCCGGTGGCGCATCACCTCGACAGCCTGACCGATAGCCCATCCGGGCCATGGTCACCAGACCGCACCGTGCAGCACCGTGCCGCACATGGACACGCACGCGAAGACGAAGTCCTACCCGGGGCTCTTCCGCTCGCAGGCCGAGGAAGCCTTCCGGCGGGACGCCGTCGAGGCGGTCGCACACGGCTGGCAGCCGACCGCGCAGCAATGGAACGGCATCGAGCTCGTCGTCACGTACACCTACGGTCCGCCCGCACCCGTCGCGCCCCCTCCGGTCGAGTCACCCATCTCGGCACGGGCGCCCGCTCGCAAGGACTCGCCCGTGCCCATGATCGGGGCGATCGTCGCGTTGGTGGCGCTGGGGGCGATCACCGGTCTCGCCGTGAGCGGCCAGGGGCCCTTCGGGGCGGAGTCACGAGGTGGTGCGCCCGCGAGCGTGCGGTCGTTCATCCCACCGGCGAACGTCGGGGGCGGCGGCCAGGCCGATGTGGAGACCGGGACCAGCTGCCACGACTGGGGGACCCGGCTGGACGACCAGCGGAGGTACGCCATGGCAGGGGAGCTCCTCAGCATGTTGCGCCGGGAGGAGGGCATCGAGCCCGCGACGCCGCCGGTCGAGGACGTCGACCTGATGATGGGGATCATCGACGCGATGTGCTCGGAGCGGGGCAACGAGGGTGCCAGCGTGGGAGCGATCGCCAGCCTCGTGTGGATGAGCGAGGTGCTCGAGGACTGACGCCAACGAAGCCGGTACCCGCTGGTAACGAGACGTTGATCGTGACCCGCCAAGATCGTCGACGGACACGCCCTCGACCCTTCTCGACTCCCGGCACCTGGCCTGGCCTCTCCCGACCAGCCCGGGGGCACGCAGGCCCGGTGCGCTACGCACCGGGCCTCGTGACGAGCGAGTGATCCGGAGACGACCGCGCGTCGTGATGGACAGAACGAGAGCCGTGCTGCCCAGTAATCAGCACGGCTCTCGTGGTCGGTCGACGAGGTCTTGCGGGTCGGTCGAGCCGACCTCGCTGCCCACGGCGGGCACGTTATGTAGATGAAGGAACCGGGGGGCGGACAGATCCCCAGTATGACCTGCCCGGCCACACCCCGACCCGTCACACGGCGGGCAGCCACCACCATACCACACCGAGCGGCGGTGATGTTGCGGAATCTCAACGATCACGTCGCAGTGGTGCGGTCGGGGGGTGTCTGGTGCGGTTCGGGGCGGTCTGCGTCGGCTGCCAGGGGCAGCCGCGGGGATCGCTGGCGGGCCCGGCACGCCGCGCCCGTTTGGTCCACAATGGCCGCCCGCCGCCGTCATGGCCGCGTGGGATGCCCTCACCAGAGCACCGTCCGAGCCCTCCTGGACCAGCCGGGAGGGCTCCACCTTGCGCGTCGCGGGCCGCGCTGCGAGCCTCTTGCGGACGAACCCTGTGCGCTCACCCGGTCGCACGGGCCTGTTATGCGACCATGAGACACCCGGGACGCACAGCCGGTCGCGTCCATCCGCCCGGCCCATCGATCCAAGGAGGACTCCCCAATGGCCCAGGTCCGATCATCCGACGCTCACTGGGAAGGTGACCTGTTCGCCGGCGCCGGCAGCGTGAGCGCCGGCACCAGCAAGGCGTTCGGCCCTCTCCAGGTCACGTGGAAGGCCCGCGCGGAGGCATCCGACACCGGCCTCACGAGCCCCGAGGAGCTGCTTTCGGCAGCATGGGCCTCGTGCTTCGCGATGGCGTCCAGCAACGAGCTGGCCAAGGCCGGCTTCCCGGTCACCAGCAGCGACGTCAACGTCGCCATCACGGCGGACAAGACCGACAGCGGCTGGACCGTCCTGTCGGCGGTCCTGCGGCTGCGCGCGAGCGTTCCCAACGTGGACGAGGCGACGTTCCGCAAGGCGGTCGAGGGCGCCAAGGACGGCTGCCCCATCTCGCGGGCGCTCAAGGGTAACGTCGAGGTGACCCTGGACGCGGAGCTCGTGTAGCGCCGCGGACCTACACTCTCCCGAACGCGTCGGCCGCCGGCGTGACGCCGGCGGCGCATCACCAGAGGAGCCCAGCGATGGCCGTGCAGACGGTGACCGAGTACCAGCAGCTCATCGGGGGCGAGTGGGTCCCCTCGTCGAGCGGCCAGATGACGGAGGTCCGAAGCCCGGCGACGCGCCAGGTGGTGGGCCGCGTCGCCAAGGGCACCGCGGATGACGTCGATCGCGCGGTCCGCGCCGCCCGTGAGGCGTTCGCCGACGCCCGCTGGCGGGGCCTCTGGATCCCGGATCGTGCCGCCATCCTCAACAAGCTCGCCGACCTCATCGAGGCCGACATGGCGCACCTGGTGGCGCTCGAGGTCGCCCAGACCGGCACCGCCGTCAAGTTCCGGCGCGACAACGACATGCCCTTCGCGCCCGACAACCTGCGCTTCTTCGCCTCGGCGATGCGCCATCTCGACGGCAAGGCCGCGGGCGAGTACAGCACCAACCACACGAGCATGGTCCGGCGCGAGCCGATCGGCGTGTGCGGCCAGATCGCGCCCTGGAACTACCCGTTCATGATGGCCATCTGGAAGATCGGCCCGGCGCTCGCGGCCGGGAACTCGGTCGTCCTCAAGCCCGCCAGCGCGACACCCCTCACGACGCTCCGGCTGGGCCAGCTGGCGCTCGACGCGGGCCTGCCGCCCGGCGTCCTCAACGTCGTCACCGGGCCCGGCGACGTGGTGGGCAACGCCATCGCCGCGCATCCGGACATCGACCTCGTATCGCTCACGGGTGACTCGGCCACGGGCATGCGCATCGCGGAGGCCGCCGCCGGCAACCTCAAGCGCGTCCATCTCGAGCTGGGCGGCAAGGCGCCGTTCATCGTGTACGACGACGCGGACCTCGATGCCGCGGCACGCGGTGCGGTCGCGGGTGGCTACATCAACGCAGGGCAGGACTGCACGGCTGCGACGCGCGTGTACGTCCAGCGGCCGGTGTACGAGGCATTCCTGGCGCTGCTCAAGGGCTACGCGGACAGCGTCCGGGTCGGTGATCCCGAGGACCCGAGCACCGACATGGGCACCCTCATCAACGACGCCCAGGTGCTGCGGGTCGAGGGCTTCGTGGAGCGCGCCAGGACCGCCGGCGCGCGGGTCGTCAGTGGCGGCGCTCGCGCGTCCGTGCCGGGGCTGCCCGACGGCGCCTTCTACCAGGCGACCGTGCTCGCGGACGTCGACCAGGCCGCGGAATGCGTCCAGCAGGAGATCTTCGGCCCGGTCCTCACGGTGCTGCCCTTCGACACCGAGGAGGAGGTCCTCGCCAAGTCGAACGACACCCGATACGGCCTCGCGAGCTCGGTCTGGACGAAGGACGTGTTCAAGGCCATGCGGGCCGCGAGGACGCTCGACTTCGGCGCCGTGTGGGTCAATGACCACCTGCCCATCGCGAGCGAGATGCCCCACGGCGGCTTCAAGGGCTCGGGCTATGGCAAGGACATGTCGCAGTACTCGTTCGATGAGTACACGCAGGTCAAGCACGTGATGATCGAGCTCACCGGCGAGGCCGAGAAGGGCTGGCACTACCAGATCTTCGGGGACGCCCCCGAGGGCTGAGCCCGCCGAGACCCGACCCCGCCGTATCATCGGGCGGTACCAGCCGCATCCCAGGGAGGACCCGACCGGCCGTGCCGCCCATCGCTCAGCTCCAGCGCGTGCCCCTGCTGCTGCTCCAGCGCCTGGAACGGCAGGGCGTGTTCACCACGGGACTGCTGCTGGAGGTCTCGGAGACACGGACCCGCCGCCAGACCCTGGCCGACCAGATCCAGGCGACCATCAACGACGTCGCCGAGTGGCGCGACGAGGCGCTGCTGCTCAACCTCGCGGGCTTCGGACCCGATGAGCAGCGGATCTTCACGCAGGCGGGGATCATCGGCCTCCACGACCTGCTCGCGCTCGATCGCGCGACGTTCGGCGCACGCCTCGAGCGCGCGGCACGCACGCTGGGCATGGCGCCACCCTCGGAGGTCGCGGTGGATGGCTGGTATGCGCAGGCCCGCACCCTCGAGGAGGAGTAGCACGCGACGGGCGCCATGGCGTCCATGACCGCGGCCGAGCGCCCTCGGGCGGCGCCGTCCCTCGCGTTGCGCGTGCTTCGCGACGGGTTCGTGGTGGCGATGACGGCGCTCGTCATCGTGGGCCTGGCGCTCCTCCCGCTCCTGACCCCGTGGGCGATGCACGCGGCCCTTGACCTCGCCGACTCGGCCGCATGGCTGGGGATGGAGCGGACCGCGGTGCACGTGGTGTCGGACTGGACCGTGGACGAGCTCCTGTTCGGCCCCGGGACATGGCAGGCACCCGGACCGGACGGCCTGCCGTTCTTCGACGCGTCGGAGGTCCAGCACCTGCGGGACGTCCGCCAGCTGCTGTGGCTGACGTATGTCATGGCGTCGCTGGCACTCCTCGCGGTCCTGGTGATCCTGGAGCGCTCCGCCGATGGCGACCAGGTCATGGCGGCCGTGGGACTGGGCGGCGCGCTGGTGGCCGTGACCGTGGTCATCGCGGCGATCGTGGGGGTGGTCGCGTTCGATCCGCTGTTCGAGCTGTTCCACCGGGTGTTCTTCCCGCAGGGAGACTGGGCGTTCGACCCCGGCAGCCAGCGGCTCGTGCAGCTCTACCCGTTCCGGTTCTGGCAGATCATGGCCGCGGCGCTCGGCGTGCTGATGGTCCTGCTCGGCATCGCGGCGTGGCTGGGCGCAAGGTGGGCGCTCGCGCGGCGGAGGCGACCGGCATGGTGAGGCTGCCCGGACGGGGGATCCGGGTCCGGGCGACCACGGGGTGGCTCATCACCTACGTGCTGCTGGTGGTGACCCTGGTGCTGTGGCGGGAGCTGCCGGCCGCGGGTCTGGGTTCCGACCTCGAGCGATGGGTGGCGGTGCTCCTGGTGCCCCTGCTGCTGTTCCCCACACTGCTCGCCCACGAGCTGGCACACGTGGCGGTCGCACGGCACCTGGGCTCGAGCGTCCACGAGGTGGACCTGCGGATGGTGGGCATGTCGCGGGGCAACGCCGAGGCCCCGGGAGGTGCCGCGGGAGAGGCGCGGATCGCGCTGGCCGGGCCGCTCGTGAGCCTGGCGCTGGCCGCCGGCCTGCTGGCGCTGATGGTGGTCCTCGAGCGGGCGGACGGCCTGCTGATGCTGGCCGGCTGGACGGTGGGCTGCGTCGCCATCGCGAACCTCGTGCTGGGACTCGCCAGCCTCTACCCGGGCTACCCCATGGACGGCTCGGATGTGGTCCATGCGCTCGCATGGCGCGTGACCGGCTCCCGAGAGCGGGCAGCACGGGCGGTCGTCCAGGTGGGGGTGGTGGCCGGATGGTGCGTGATGCTGACCGGCATCGCCGTGGCGCTGCGGGTGGACCCGACGGCGGGCATGTGGCTGACGCTGCTCGGCTGGGCGCTGGGGCGCATCTCGCGCAACGCGCGCGACCACGAGCGGCTGACCGAGCTGGTGTCGGGATTGACGGTGGGCGACGCCACGCAGCGCGATGTCGCGGTCGTGACCCCCGGCCTGACGCTCGACACGGTGGTCGCCCAGGACCAGCTGACCGATGGCCCGGGGATGTTCCCGGTGGTCCGCGGCGGCGCCCTCGTCGGGGTCATCGACCTGCGTGATGTGGGCCGCGCCGGCCGCTCGGGCACCGTCCTGCGCGTGGCCGACCGGATGCGCAGCATCGACCGGGTCCACGTGGTCACGGAAGGACAGCGCCTGTGGGACGCGGTCGCGATCCTCGAGCGGGACCGGGTGAACGCGGTGCCGGTCGTGGCGACCGACGATCGCGCCCGACTGCTGGGCCTCGTGACCAGGTCGGCCGTCCAGCGGCTCCTGCGAGCGCGCACCCGCGGTCTCGGGCCCACCGATGCCCCGCCGGACGAAGCGGAGGCTGGCGAGACACCCGACGGATCGCGTCCGTGAACGGTCATGGCCATCGGACGACCGGGGACGCCTTGCTGCGGCTCGAGGACGCGCTGGCACGCATGCTGGCAGGCGTCGAGGCCCTCCCGGCCGAGGGCGTGTCCCTCGATGATGCCCTCGGCCGGGTGCTCGCCGAGGATGTCCATGCGCGCCACACGCTGCCGCCGTGGGACGACTCGGCGATGGACGGCTACGCCGTGCGCAGCGCGGATGTCGCGAGCGCCAGGGGGGATGCCCCGGTCGTGCTGCGCGTGGCGGGGGAGGTCGCCGCGGGGCACACGGCGGCGTCGTCGGTCGGCGACGGCACGGCCCTGCGGATCCTGACCGGCGCCCCCATGCCACCGGGTGCGGACGCGGTCGTCCGGGTCGAGGACACCGATGCGCCGACGGGCGTCGCGGACCTCCCGGAGCGGGTCGCGGTGAGGGTCGCCGTCACGCCGGGGACGGCCGTGCGCTCCGCCGGGAGCGACCTGCACGAGGGCGACCTGGTGCTGCCCTCGGGCACGCCCATCGCGGCGCGCCATGTGGCTGCCCTCGTCGCCGCCGGTCGTGCGGAGGTCCGGGTCCACGAGCGACCGCGGGTCGCGGTGCTCGCCACGGGTGATGAGCTGGTGCCCGCTGGGACGGCCCTCGAGGGGGCACGCATCCCCGACAGCAGCTCCGCCGGGATCGGGGCACAGGTCCGCGAGGCAGGCGGGGTGCCGGTGGCCCTCGGCATCGCCCCGGACGATCGCGATGTCATCCGGGAACGGTTGGTGGCAGGCATCGCCACGGCCGATGTGGTCGTGGTGTGCGGCGGCGTGTCCGTGGGCGCCCACGATGAGGTCCGGCCCGCGCTCGACGAGGTCGGCCGGGTGGACCTGTGGCGGGTCGCGGTCCAGCCCGGCAAGCCGCTCACCTTCGGGCGTGCCGGAACGAGTGACGGCCGGTCGGTGCTGCTGTTCGGGCTCCCCGGCAACCCGGTCAGCAGCTTCGTGACCTTCGAGCTGTTCGTGCGGCCCGTGCTTCGTCAGCTGGCCGGCCACACCGACCTGATCGGCCGCAGCCGGGTGATCGCCCGCCTTGTTGATTCCGCCTCCACGTCACCGGGCCGGCGGGCATTCCTGCGGGTCGTCATCGGGACGAGCGCCGACGGGACGCCCGTCGTCCGGCTCGCCGGCAGCCAGGGTTCCCACGTGCTGTCGGGCCTCGCCGCGTCGAACGGGCTGGCGGTCGTGCCCGAGGGGGTGGGTCGCGTGGAGGCAGGGGCGGAAGTGGATGTGATCCGGCTGGACGAGACGCTCACGTGAGCGGCGAGCCCCCGGCCTTCGGGCCCTCGACCCGCAAGGAGCGGCGACGGCTGACGCACGTGGATCGACGCGGGCGGCCACGCATGGTGGATGTCAGCGCGAAGCCCGCGACACCCAGGCGTGCCGTCGCGGAGGCGCTCGTGCGTCTCGCCCAGGAGACCCTCAGCCTGGTCATCGACGGCTCGGGTCCCAAGGGCGACGTGCTGCTGGTCGCGGAGCTCGCGGGGGTACAGGCGGCCAAGCGCACCTCCGACCTCATCCCGCTGTGCCACCCCATCGCGCTCACGGACGTGAGCGTGGAGATCACGCCCGACCGGACGGCGGGCGTGCTGCGCATCCGGGCCGCCACCGCGACCGTGAGCCAGACCGGCGTGGAGATGGAGGCGCTCACGGCGGCATCCGTGGCGGCCCTCACGGTCTATGACATGGTCAAGGGCGTCGACCGGACGGCCGAGATCGCGAGCGTGCGCCTGCTCGAGAAGAGCGGTGGCAAGAGCGGGGACTGGCGGCGGCCCGCGGAGACCGACGAGCCGCCGCCCCGCTCGCGACCGCGGCCCGGTGCCCGTGGTCCCAAGCGGGCCGGTTGACGGGGATGCCCGGGCGGGCATCGCGGCCTGACCGCGACGGCACGGACGTGCGCGCGCTCGTGCTCACGGTGAGCGACGGGGTGGCGTCGGGGACCCGCGAGGACGCGAGCGGCGTGGCAGTCGCCGAGCTGCTCGCGCGCATGGGCTACGCGGTCCGGCGCGGGTCGGTGCCCGACGAGCCGGAGCACATCCGGGCGGCGGTGGCATCAGCGGTCCTGGCGGGCACCCGGCTGATCGTCACCACGGGCGGCACCGGTCTGGGTCCGCGGGACCGCACCCCGGAGGCCCTGCTGCCGTTCCTGGACCTCGAGATCCCGGGCTTCGGCGAGGCGATGCGCGCCGCCGGCCGTCGGTCGACACCGCTCGCCGACCTGTCGCGGTCGTTCGCGGGTGCGAGCGGCTCGGCGCTCGTGGTGGCCGTGCCGGGCAGCCCTCGAGGCGCCATCGAATCGGTGACGGCGGTCGAGCCGCTGCTCGCGCATGCGCTGGACACGCTCGCGGGGCGTACCCAGGCGCATCCGGAGCCCAACGACCTGGGAGCCGTCCGGCCCGGATGACAGGCGCGCTTGGCGGCGTGGCCGGACGCCTCGGCGGCGTGGCTGCGGCGCATCCCGGTGCCACGCGCGCGATGCGCCACGCATTCGTCATCGCGTGCCTCGTCATCGACGCCGTCCTGCTGGCGCGCATCCTGGGTGTGGGCGGGTTCATGCACGACTCGTCCGCGTACTGGGCGGTGGACCTCGCCGATCCCTACGCGGGCCACCAGGGCGAGGCGGACGCGTTCCTGTACTCACCAGCGGTGGCGCAGGTGTTCGCGCTCCTCGGCAACCTGCCGTGGGAGGTGTTCCTGCTCGCCTGGAGCGGGCTGCTGCTGGGGTGCGTGCTGTGGATGGCGAAAGGGTCGTGGTACTGGGTCCTGCCGTTGCCACCCGTCCTGTTCGACATCATCGTGGGCAACGTCCACATCCTGTATGCCGCCGCGATCGTGCTGGGCTTCCGGTTCCCGTGGACCTGGTCCCTGATGCTGCTCACCAAGGTCACGCCCGGCATCGGGCTGCTGTGGTTCGCGGTCCGGCGCGAGTGGCGCGCGCTGGCCGTCGCGCTGGGCGCCACGGCCGCCATCGTCGCGATCTCCTACCTCATGGTGCCGGACCTGTGGCGGTCGTGGTTCGACTTGCTGCTGGCACACGAGCAGGGCGACATCCCACCACTCGCACTGGCCCGCATCCCCCTGCTGCCCCGGCTCGCGGTGGCCGGCGCCATCATCGTCTGGGGAGCGCTGACCGATCGCCCGTGGGTGCTGCCCATCGCGCTGCTGCTCGCGCAACCGGTCATCTGGCTCGCGGGCCTGTCGATCCTGGTGGGCATCCTGCCGCTGCGGGGCGCGGCTGGGCGACGGCTGGCGGCCCAGGCCCGCCCGGTCCGCACCCCCTGGTACCGCGCGTAGCGGTCGAGCACGCGGGCGCGGACCCGCGCGATCGGCGGACCGTCAGCTCCTGCCCTCGTACAGGTCGCGGCCCGCGACGAGCGCCCGGATCTTGCCGTCCGCCATGTTGCGCTTGAGCATCCAGAACCCGCAGTCGGGATGGATGTAGCGCACCCGGCCGGCACCCAGCGATCGCTCGGCGTGCTCGATCCGACGCGCGATCGCATCGGCGGTCTCGATCTCGGTGCGCTTGATGTCCACCACGCCGAGCCCCAGGCCCAGCCCCGGGCGCAGGTCGCGGAACGCGTCGATCTCCTCCGGCGGCCGGTGCGCCGCCTCGAGGACGACGTGATCAGCGTGCAGGCCGTTCAGGTACCGAAGCATCGAGGCCCAGTCGCCGTGCTGGATGCTCTGGCCGCCGTAGTTGCCGAAGCACAGGTGGACGGCGGCCGTCGTCTTCACGGCGTCCAGGACGCGATTGATGGCCTCGAGCGCCCATGGCCATTCATCGGGTGACCCCGGCAGGTTCGCCTCGTCCACCTGGATGACGTCCGCCCCCAGGTGACGCACCTGCGCGGCAAGCACGTCCGCGATGGCGATCGCGAGCTCGGCACGGTCTCGATGATGGCGGTCGAGGAGCGTCTTGGCGAGCATATGCGGACCGGTGAGCGTGAACTTGAGCGGACGGCTGGCCAGCCGCTGGGCACGCTCGCAGGCGCTCAGGAGGTCGAGCGAGCCGGCCCCGATGGGTCCGTCCACGACGGCCGGCGGGCGGGCCCGGAAGGACATCCCCGGCGTGTCCCGATACGCGAGCCACTCGTCGAGCCCGATCTCGTTCCTGATCCCGGACATGGGTCGCACGAAGTACTCGATCATGCCGTTGGTCTCGGGGTGGTTGACGTCGAAGCGATACAGCTCGCCATCGCACACGAGGTCGATGCCGGCGCGCTCCTGCGTGTCGATGACCAGACGGGTCGCATCGGTGAGCGCCTGCTGCGTCGGTGCGGCGATGAGCCAATCGGGGAGGGGGTACGACCCGACGGTAGTGGTGCGGATCTTCGGCGCGGCGTTCATCGATGGTCCTCCCCGGGGTTCGGTCGTAGGACGAATGATGACCGATATCGGACCGCCGCAGGCCGCCCATCCCGCCTCGCCGGGGCTGGACCCGCCGGGAGCTGGATCGGCCGTAACGCCGAGCCGCCGGGCTCAGACCCGGCTGAGCGGCTTGTAGCGGATGCGGTGGGGCTGGTCCGCGGCGGTGCCCAGCTCCTTGTGCCGGAACGCCTCGTAGTCGCTCACGTTGCCCTGGAAGAAGCGGACCTGGCTGTCGCCCTCGAAGGCGAGGATGTGTGTCGCGATGCGGTCGAGGAACCATCGGTCGTGGCTGATGACGACCGCGCAGCCCGGGAACGACTCGAGGCCTGCCTCCAGCGCGCGCAGCGTGTCCACGTCGAGGTCGTTGGTGGGCTCGTCGAGCAGCAGCACGTTGCCACCCTCGCGGAGCAGCCGCGCGAGGTGCACCCGGTTCCGCTCCCCACCCGAGAGCTGGCCCACCAGCTTCTGCTGGTCGGTGCCCCGGAAGTTGAAGCTCGAGACGTAGGCCCGCGCCGGCTGCTCGCGCGAGCCGACCTTGATGACCTCCGCGCCTTGGGTGATCTCCTGGAAGACCGTCTTCGCGGGATCCAGCGAATCGCGCTCCTGGTCCACGTAGGACAGGACGACGGTCGAGCCGATGTCGATGGTGCCCGCATCGGGCGGCTCGAGCCCGACCAGCATCCGCGCGAGCGTCGTCTTGCCCGCGCCATTGGGCCCGATGATGCCCACGATGCCCGAGCGCGGCAGCGAGAACGTGAGGTCCTCGATGAGCAGCCGGTCGCCGAAGCCCTTGCGCAGCCCCGAGACATCGATGACCTGCTCGCCCAGCCGTGGGCCCGGGGGGATGGCGACCTCCAGCTCCCGCGTGACACGCTGGTCGTCCTGCGCCTCGGACATCAGCTGCTCGTAGGCGGACAGGCGGGCCTTGCCCTTCGCCTGCCGGGCGCGTGGGGACAGGCGGACCCATTCCAGCTCCCGGGCGAGGGTCCGCGCCTTCGCATCGGCCTGCTTCTGCTCGGTCGCCATGCGCGCCAGCTTCTGCTCCAGCCAGCCGGAGTAGTTGCCGCTGAACGGGATGCCCCGGCCCCGGTCGAGCTCGAGGATCCACTTGGCGACGTTGTCGAGGAAGTACCGGTCATGGGTGATGGCCACCACCGTTCCCGAGTACTCCGCGAGGAACCGCTCGAGCCATTCGACCGACTCGGCGTCGAGATGGTTGGTGGGCTCGTCGAGGAGCAGCAGGTCGGGGTGCTGGAGCAGCAGCCGGCACAGCGCCACCCTGCGCTTCTCACCACCCGAGAGCTTCGTGACGTCCGCGTCGTCCGGTGGGCACCGCAGGGCGTCCATCGCGATCTCCACGTTCCGCTCGATCTCCCATGCGCCCACGGCGTTGATGCGGTCCTCGAGATCCGCCTGCTCGGCGCCGATGGCCTCGTAGTCCGCGTCGGGCTCCGACCAGCGGGCCATCACGGCGTTGTAGCGCTCGAGCAGGTCCTGGACGGCCTTGACGCCCTCCATCACGTTGCCCTTGACGTCCCTGGCCGGGTCGAGCTTGGGCTCCTGCTCGAGGTAGCCGACGCTGAAGCCGGGTGTCAGCCGCGCCTCCCCGGTGAACCCGTCGTCCAGCCCGGCCATGATGCGCAGCAGCGAGGACTTGCCGGCGCCGTTGGGCCCGATGACGCCGATCTTGGCGCCCGGGTAGAAGCTGAGCGAGATGTCCTCGAGGACCGTCTTGTCCGGCGGGTAGTGACGGGCGAGCTTGTACGTGGTGTAGATGAACTCGGCTGGCATGGCCGCAAGGGTAGCGGTCGGACGGCCGCGGGATCACCGAGGCCCTGGGCCCGGCGTCAGTCGTGTGATCCAGACCCGCAACGGCCCGGATGGCTCGAACCCGAGCGCACGCATCGCCGCAAGGGCATCGCCGCGCTCGTAGCCGACCATCGGCAGGCCAGGGAACGCGCGACGGACGGCCTCCACGGCGCCCGCCAGGAGCCATGACCCGTCGTCGCCGAGGACGATGTTGGAGATGCCCACCACGGGCCCGGTCCCGTCGTCGGAGCGATTCGCGGCCGCGACCGCGAGGGTCCGCCCACTCCGGCGCCCGGCGAGGAACCGGATGTCCGGGTCGTCGAGCAGGATGGGCGGGAACATCGCCGGCGGTCCGGAGGTGGCCGCTTCAGGGTTCTCGCCACGCCAGGCCCTCTCCCAGTCCTCCAGCTCGGCGATGCTGGTCACCGCCGACCACTCGACGTCGTCGAGGGCCCCATCGGCGGGCGCAGCCCGGCCGTCATCGAGCCGGGGGCCGGCCGGCAGGTGGATCCACTGTGCCTCGAACAGGATACGGAAGCCGAGTGGCGCGAGGTCAAGCACGTGGAACCCGTCCTTGACGCTCCAGGGACGGGGGAGCGCCGAGCCCAGCATGCGCCGCAGCCGATCCTCCTGGGACCGGGTCTCGCGCGGATCGGTCGTCACCGCGTTGGAGTAATAGGGAGGCGCGGGATGGAGGTTCACCCAGAGGCCGTCGACCCATGCCGTCTCGGCACCCTGTGCCCGGCACACGGCATCGCACCACGCCGCGTTGTTGTGCACGGCCGCCCATGCGGGCGACCCTCGGGCGGCCGCGTGGTGGGTGGGGCTTCGAGGCGTCGGTGAGGCACTGTCCATGGTGTGCCCAGCGTACCGTCGCGGCATCGGGCGCGGCACGTCCGCAGGTCGAGTGCGGTTTGACGCTCCAGACGTGCCCTGTCACCATGCCGCGCATGTCCCGCGCTCGTCGATCCCGGGTCCGCGCCACGCCGATGGACATGTGTATGGGCATGTGCCGCGGGTGCACCCGGTGATGCTCGTCGAGAGGTAGCGACGCCAGTCTCGCTCGATCGCAGGATGCCGACCCGGGGCCGCGACTCCAGACCGGAGACGCGGCCGTTCTCGTACCCGCCCTCGTCACGTCGTACCCGCTAGGGGAAGTCCCGTCCATGGCCATCATCGACACCGCGAGCCAGCACCTCGGCAGCGGCACCACCGTGCCCACGGCCGTGGGTCCGCTGACGCTCGACTCGGGCGTCCTGCTGCCCGAGGTCGTGCTCGCCTGGCGGCACGACGGGCCCGGGCCGGACGCCGCGCCCCAGGTGCTGGTGGTCCATGCCCTGACCGGCTCCGCCGACGCCGCGGGTGACTGGTGGGAGCCGCTCATCGGGCCGGGCCGGGCCTTCGACACGGAGCGCATGGGCGTGCTCTGCGCCAACCTCCTGGGCGGCCGGTACGGCTCGACCGGTCCCATGACCGAGGAGCCCGGCACGGGTGTCCCGTGGGGCGCGCGCTTCCCTCAGGTGAGCACCCGGGACCAGGCGCGAGCGCTGTGGCTGCTGGCCGACGCCCTCGGCATCGAGCGCTGGGCGCAGGTCACCGGCGGTTCGCTGGGCGGGATGGTGTCGCTCGAGGTCGCGCTCGTGTCACCCGATCGGGTCGATCGCGTGATGCCCATCGCGGCCCCGGCGGCGACCGGGCCGATGGCCGTGGCATGGAACCGGATCCAGACGCGCCTCATCGACCTGCTGGGCGACGAGGGCCTCGCCATCGCCCGCCAGCTGGCCATGACCACCTACCGGAGCGAGGCCGACTTCGATGGCCGGTTCGGGCGCGACCGTGGGGCCGACGGGCGCTTCTCGATCGTGAGCTACCTCGACCACCAGGGTCGCAAGCTCGTGGACCGCTTCGATGGCGACACCTACCGCATCCTCGCGGGGGCGATGGACCTCCACGACATCGGCGACGGCCGGGGTGGCATCGAGGCCGCCTTCCGCGACCTGGCCGCCCACGGCGTACGGGTCACCGGTGTGGGCATCCAGGACGACATCCTGTACGGGCCACGCCAGGTCCACCTCCTCGTGGACGCCGCCACGACCGCGGGCGTCGAGGCGAGCTACCGGGAGATCCACTCCGACAAGGGCCACGACGCGTTCCTCGTCGAGTGGGACCAGCTGCGCGCGATCATCGACGAGTCGCTGGCCGGCTGACGTCAGAGGTCATCGATGGGTGTCCGGCCGTGGCGCCACGCGAGCTCCGTATCCTCCATGAACCGGCTGCCCCAGGTGGCATTCGCGGCCGCCTCGTCGATGCCGTACCAGTCGAGCAACCCCGCCACGAGGCCCTCCACGCGCGCCTGGTCGGGCTCCCGGAGCATCCGGTCGATGTCCCCGAGCAGGCCCGGCGGTCGATCGGTCGCGCGCTCGGTCTCGGCGAGCATCCACTTGTGGAAGGGGTACAGCCGCTCGTTCCGTGCGAGCACGATGCGGCACGCGAACAGGGTCACCTTGTGGCGCGCGAGGGCGCCCAGGTATGGGCTGTCCTTCTTCACCGCCTCCGAGTGGAACCAGCGCCACGCGAGCAGCTGCGCGGTGAACCTCACCACCCGCTCGTCCCGTCCCTCGACGGGGTAGCGCACGATCCGCTCGAGGAGCTCGTCGAGGCCGTCCAGCCGTCGGAACAGGATGCGCGCGTCCCGCCAGGCGTACCGCGCTGGCTCGGATCCGCGCGTCGCCACGTCCTCGAGCAGCTCGACATCCGAGAACTTGCCGTCGACGTAGCCGCCATCCCAGTCACAGATGGTGTGCTCGACCCAGGTGAGCCGGCCCTCGCGCTCCCTCGTGGCCATGGCCTCGGGCGTGATGAGCAGCTGCACGTCGATGTCCGAGTCGGGCCGCGCGTAGCCGTGCGCCAGCGAGCCGGCGAGGACGAGCGCGAGGATGTCCGGGTCGGGCTCGAGCAGCGCGACGAGCCGGTCGAGCGCGTCGCGATGATGGGCGGTGAGCCCCAGCCCTTCGAGCGCTCGGTCGGTGTCCGTCACGGTCCCATCGTAGGGGCGTCGACCCGGTCGATCGCGCTCACAGCACGCGTGCCCGCAGGAACCATCGCTGGACGACCGCGAACACCAGCACGGCCGGGACGGCCAGCACGATCGACCCTGCCATGAGCACGGGCCAGTTCGTACGGTCCAGCGTCTGAAGCTGCCGAAGGCCCACCGGGAGCGTGTACAGCTCCTGCGACCGCAGGTACAGCTGGGGCCCCAGGAAGTCACTCCAGTAGAGCAGGAACGTGAGGAGCGCGACCACGACGACGGTGGGTAGCGCGAGGGGCAGCGCGACGCGCCGCCACACCGTGAACGGCCCCGCGCCCTCGAGGCGGGCCGTGTCGGCCAGCTCGGTCGGGAGGCGTCGGAACGCCCAGTAGAACAGCAGCACGAACAGCGGGCTCGAGCCCATGAACGCGGGAGCGATGAGCGCCAGCAGGCTGTCGAGGATGCCCAGCTGTCGGAACACGAGGTAGCGCGTCAGCCACAGCGCCGTGACGGGCACCAGCAGCAATCCCACCGCGAGCGCCACCAGTCGACGCCGATGGACGTCGCGGAGCTGGGCGATGGCGAAGCCGGCCCACGAGGACACCACCAGCGTCACCGGGATCGCCACCGCGACCACCACCACCGAGTTGAGCAGGTAGCGCCCGAACGGCAGCAGCTCGGTGAGTCGCTCGTACGCCTCGAAGGAGACGGGGTCGGGTACCCACTCGATGCCCCTCGGCGGGGCGAGTCCCGGCTGCCGCAGCGACGCCGAGACGACCCACAGCAGGGGCACCAGGAACACCGCCGCGACGGCGATCGCAACGAGATGCTGCAGCAGGCTCCCGGCGCGGCCCGGGTCGGCGGGGTCAGGCCTCATCCGCGTACCCCCGCCATCGGAACAGCGCGAACAGGATCGCCACGAGCACCAGCGTCACCAGGAAGGTGGCCAGCATCAGCAGCGATCCGGACCCGAAGCGGAAGCGTTCGAACGCCTCCTCCCAGATGAGGTAGGGCAGGAACAGCGTCGAGTAGTGGGGCCCGCCGCCGGTCATCAGGAAGGACGGCGCGAACGGGTACTGGATGGCCACGATGATGTCGCGGACCGTGAGCAGCAACAGCCATGGCACGAGCAGGGGCAGGGTGATGGAGCGGAACGACCGCACGCGGCTCGCACCGTCCACCGCCGCCGCGTCGAAGACCTCGCGGGGCACGCTGCGCATCCCCGCGAGCAGGATCAGGAACCCCTCACCGACCTGGAACAGGGACATCACGAGGAACGGGTAGCGCGCCGTGTCCTCGTCGGCCACCCAGCCCGGTGTCTCGAGGCCCAGCGCGCCGAGCACCGCGTTGACCGGCCCGAACAGCGGGTTGAACACCCACAGCCAGATGAGGGCATAGGCGACGTCCGGGATGATCGTCGGCAGGTACGCCGCGGACCGATAGCCCCCGACGCCCCGCCGCTCGCGGTTCAGCAGCAGCGCCAGGCCGAGGGCCCCCAGGAGCCGGAGTGGGACCGCGAGCAGCACGAACCAGATGGTGTTGCCGACGGCGATCGAGGTCAGCGGGTCGTTGAGGACGAAGCGCAGGTTCGCGAAGCCCGTCCAGACCGGCGGGCCGAGGGAGTCATAGGTGGTGAACGCGAGCCCCGCCGACAGGAGGGCAGGCAGGGCCACGAGGAGCAGCGTGCCGCCCAGGAAGGGCAGCAGCATCAGCCACAGCTGCGTCCGATAGCTCGGCCAGCGGAGCAGCGACCGCAGGCCGCCTGGGATCAATCCCCGCCGGTGAAGAACGGCGCCGTGAGCGTGATCGAGTTGGCGATCGCCTCATCCACGCTCTGGTCACCGTAGTACGCGTGCTCGAT
>JBEVIK010000132.1:0-6076 GCA_040510715.1 Candidatus Limnocylindrales bacterium | reverse complement strand
GCCGACGCCGTGCTCCTGCTCGCCGACCTGCACCGAGTGGGCGCGCTCGCGCGGCTCGTGCGGCGTGCCCTCGACCTCGGGCTCGAGCCACTCGTCGAGGTCCACGACGTGCGCGAGCTCGACGCCGCGCTCGCCACGGACGCTCGCCTCATCGGCGTCAACAACCGCGACCTGCGGACCCTCGTCGTGGACACGACGACCGCCGAGCGGCTCCGGGGGAGCATCCCCGACGACCGGCTGGTCATCGCGGAATCGGGCGTCCGCGACCCTGCCCTGTTGCGCCGCTGGCGGGCACTCGGCTTCGACGGCGCGCTCATCGGCGAAGACCTCATGCGAACCGGATCCGACCGGGCGGCGATCACCGCGCGGGTCGCCGCCTTCGTGGCTGCGGGCACGCCCGCACCGACCGGGACCGATCCCGCGGCCGACGCCCGGACCCCGCGGCTCAAGATCTGCGGCCTCACCGAGCCCACCGGGCTTGCCGCAGCGATCGCGGCCGGTGCCGACATGATCGGCATCAACATGGTCCCCGGGACCAGGCGGGCGCTCGAGGAGCGCGAGGCAGCGTCGCTCGTGACGGCGGCTCGCGCCACCAGCCAGCCCGGGGCAGGGCCCCGGATCGTCGGCGTGTTCGCGGACCGCCCGGCCGCCGAGGTGGCGGCCATCGCCGGGCGACTTGCGCTCGACGCGGTCCAGCTGCACGGCGACGAGCCACCGGCCGACCTCGACGTCATCCCGCTGCCCGTCTGGAAGGTGCTGCACCTGCCGGCCGACGACGACGCACGCGACGTCGATGCGACGGCCGACGAGGTCGTCGGTCGCGCGGAGGCCTACCGGGCGAAGCCCAACCTCGCGGGCATCCTGCTGGACACGGCGGACCCGAAGCTCCGCGGCGGGACCGGGCGCAGGGCATCCGCGACCCTCGCACGGGCCGTCGCTAGCCGCATCCCGGTCATCCTGGCGGGCGGGCTCGACGCCGCCAACGTCACGCAGGCGCTGCTGGCCATCCCGGCGGTCGGCGTGGACGTGGCCAGCGGCGTGGAGGCAGCTCCCGGCCGCGCGACGCGCACCTCCGGCCGGCCCGTCAAGGACCCCCTTCGCGTGGCGCTGTTCGCCAAGCGCACGCTCGCTGCGCGGCGGCATCAGCCCAACATCCCGTTCGGCCCGGCTCCCGTCCACGCCGGCCTGATCGAGGCGGACGGCGCGGGTCGCTGGGGCATGGAGCGTGACTTCGGCGGTCGGTACGTCCCCGAGACGCTCATGGCGGCGCTGGTGCAGCTGGAGCATGCCTGGACGGCGATCCGTCACGACCCGTCGTTCTGGGCGGAGCTCGACGACCTGCTCGCGCACTTCGCCGGCCGACCGACCGCGCTGTACCGCGCGGACCGGCTGGCGGCAGCCGTGGTGACCGAGGCGGTGCGCCAGGCCGCCACCGGGCGCCGGGACGGCGTCGTGCCCGGGTCCATCCGGCTGTATCTCAAGCGCGAGGACCTCGCCCACACGGGCGCCCACAAGATCAACAACGCCCTCGGGCAGGCGCTGCTGACGCGGCGTCTCGGCAAGTCGCGGGTCATCGCGGAGACGGGGGCGGGCCAGCACGGTGTGGCGACCGCCACGGCATGCGCCCTGCTCGGCCTGCCGTGCGTGGTGTTCATGGGCGAGGAGGACATCCAGCGCCAGGCACCCAATGTGCTGCGGATGCGCGCGCTGGGTGCCGAGGTCCGCTCGGTCACGTCCGGCACCGCGACCCTCAAGGACGCCGTCAACGAGGCCATGCGCGACTGGGTCACCAATGTCGCGACGACCCACTACGTGCTGGGCTCGGCGATGGGACCGCACCCGTACCCCACCATGGTCCGCGACCTCCAGCGACGCATCGGTGACGAGGCCGCGGCCCAGGTGACGGCGGTCGAGGGGCGGTTGCCCGACCTCGCGCTCGCGTGCGTGGGCGGTGGCTCCAACGCCATCGGGCTGCTCTCGAGGTTCATCGGCGAGGTGCAGGTCCGGCTTGCCGTGGCCGAGGCCGCGGGTGATGGCATCGAGACCGGACGGCACGCGGCGGCCATCGCGGGCGGCACGGCGGGCATCCTCCACGGGTCGCGGTCGCTGATGCTCCAGGACCGCGATGGCCAGGTCGTCGAGGCGGTGTCCGCCTCGGCGGGCCTCGACTACCCGGGGGTCGGGCCGCAGCTGGCGGCCCTTGCCGAGGCGGGCCGGCTCGAGATCGCCACCGCGACCGACCGACAGGCGATCGCGGCGATGCGCAGCGTGACACGCACCGAGGGCATCCTGCCCGCGCTCGAGACCTCGCATGCCGTGGCGGCGCTGCCGCGCCTGCTGGCCGGCATCGAGGGTGCGGGACCGTTGCCCGAGCAGGCGCTGGTGCTGCTGGGCTTCTCCGGTCGCGGCGACAAGGACATGGCCGCGCTCGAGCGGTTCGCGGATGTCGAGGCCTGGGAGGGCGCCCGGTGAGCGCGATCGCCGCGCCCGCGCACACCAACGACACCGCCGGAGCACGACGCATCGGCGATGCCTTCGCAGCCGCCCGCACCGACGGCAGGGCCGCGCTCATCCCCTACGTCGTGGCGGGCTACCCCGACGCGGACACCAGCTTCGTCATCGCGTGCGCCGCGATCGACGCCGGTGCGGACCTGCTCGAAGTGGGCCTGCCGTACTCGGACCCGCTCGCCGACGGCGCGACCCTCCAGCGAGCCTCGCAGGCGGCCCTGCGTGCCGGGATCACCTTCGAGGGATCGCTGTCATTGGTGGCGCGCATCCGTGCCGCTCGGCCGGGGGTGCCGCTCGTTCCGATGGGCTATGCCAACCAGCTCGTCGGGGGAGGGGACGGTCGGGAACGGGCGGCGGCCCTCGCCCGAGCCGGTGCGGCGGGGGTCATCGTGGCCGACCTGACACCGGACGAGGGCGGACCGTTCGAGGCCGCGGCGGCGGAGGCCGGCATCAGCGTCGTCTACCTCGTCGCGCCCACGACCGAGCCGGCACGCCGCGCCGCGGTCGCGGCTCGCAGCGGCGGATTCCTGTACTGCGTCTCGCTGGTCGGCGTGACGGGTGCCCGGCGGTCGCTGCCAGCGAGCGTCGGACGGCTCGTCGCGGAGGTGAAGGCCGTGTCGCCGGTGCCGGTGGCGGTCGGCTTCGGGGTCTCGAAGCCCGCGCACGCGCGGGCCATCGCCGATGCCGGTGGCGATGGCGTGGTGGTCGCCTCCGCGCTCGTGGATGCGCTGGGGCCCGACGGCACCGAGGTGGCGCGCATGGGCGCGCTCGTGGCGTCGCTCCGCGAGGGCACACGGCGGGGATAGCACGCACCCGGCACACGACCGGCGGTCCGCCGGTGTGCCACGATGGGACCGCTCCAGGATGGCGGAACGACACGGAGGGTCGTGTGGGGGAGGTGTCGGGCGGATCCGGTCCCTGGCTGACCGTGGTCGGCAGCACCATGATCGACCAGATCTCGTACCTCGAGCGCATGCCCGGGCGCGGCGAGACGGTGCTCGGCCGCCGGTTCGCGCAGGGGTTCGGGGGCAAGGGCGCGAACCAGGCGGTCATGGCGAGCCGCATGGGCGCACGTGTCGCGATGGTCAACTCGCTCGGCGATGACGGCTACGGCACCGAGACGCTCGCCAACTTCGAGCGGCACGGCGTGGACACGACCCACGTCCGTCGGGTCGCCGGCGCGAGCGGCGTGGCACCCATCTGGGTCGAGCCCGACGGCAGCAACCGCATCATCATCGTGCCGGGCGCGAACGCGGGGTTGCTGCCGGAGCACGCGACCGAGGCGGTCAGGGCCCAGGAGCGCGTGGATGTCGTCATCGGCCAGTTCGAGATCGACCAGGGCGTCACGGCCGCCGCGTTCGAGGCCGCTCGCGCCCGGGGCGCGATCACGGTCCTCAACCCGGCACCCGGCGCGGCCATCGACCCCGCGCTCGCCGCGGTGAGCGACTGGGTCATCCCGAATGAGCACGAGCTGGCCATCATCGCGGGCGAGCTCGGGCTGCCCGATGACGTGGGCCCGACCGCGCTGCCGCGCGTGGCGGAGCTGCTCGGGACGCGGCTGCTGGTGACCCTGGGGGAGCATGGCGCCGCGCTCGTGGGTGCGGACCGGACGGTGACCAGCATCCCCGCGCCGCGGGTGGACGTGGTCGATACGACCGGTGCCGGCGACGCGTTCGTGGGCGCGTTCGGCTACGCCCTCGGGTCCGGCTGGGCGGAAGCCGACGCCGTGCGCCTCGCCTGCGCCGTCGCATCGGAGTCGGTGCGCCGGCCGGGGACGCAGGCCTCGTTCCCGGACGCGGATCGCTGTCGAGCCATCATCGAGGAGGTCGCCGGGACATGACCACGCGCTTCCAGCGGGTGTTCGGATCGGGAAAACCGGTCATCGCGATGGTCCACCTCGCGTCGCTGCCGGGCACGCCCCTGTACGACGCGGAGGCGGGGATCGAGGGGATCATCGAGGGCGCCCGCGCCGACCTCGACGCGCTCCAGGCGGCGGGCGTCGACGCGGTCATGTTCGGCAACGAGAACGACCGTCCCTACACGCTCGAGGTGGACGCCGCCGCGACCGCGACCATGGCCTACGTCATCGGGCGCCTGCGGGGCGAGGTCCGTGTGCCGTTCGGGGTCAACGTGCTGTGGGACCCGCGGGCGACGCTCGCGCTCGCGGCAGCTACCGGCGCGGTCTTCGTGCGCGAGATCTTCACCGGGGCGTATGCCTCGGACATGGGCATCTGGGCCCCCGATGCCGGGAGCGCTGCGCGCTACGGCCGGCTGGTCGGGGCGGACGAGGTCGTGCGCCTGTACAACGTGTCCGCGGAGTTCGCGCACTCGCTGGATGCGCGCAGCCTGCCCGATCGAGCGCGATCGGCGGTGATGTCGTCGGTCCCGGACGCGGTGCTCGTGTCAGGCACCGTCACCGGCGAGGCCGCGGCGATGAGCGACCTCGAGGCGGTCAAGCGCGTGCTGCCCACGACGCCCGTGCTCGCCAACACCGGGGTCCGCCACGACACGGTGGCGGACGTGCTGGCGGTCGCCGACGGTCTCATCGTGGGCTCCGCGCTCAAGGTGGACGGCGACACCTGGAAGCCCGTGGACCCCGCCCGGGCGCGCGACTTCATGGACCGGGCACGAGCAGCGCGGCGCGGCGCATGAGCGACCCGGTGCTGCCGCCCCTGCGGGCGCTCCTCGCTGAGCTGATGCGCATCCCGGGGCTCGCCGGGCACGAGGAGCGTGTCGCCGCCGCGATCGCCGGTCACCTGGACCGACTCGGGCTGGAGCATCGCTCCGACCGGCTGGGCAACCTCATGACGACGCTGCCCGGGGACCCCGAGCTGCCGTCGGTGATGGTGTTCGCGCACATGGACCAGATGGGCTTCCTGGTGCGCAAGGTCGAGGCCGACGGCCGTATCCGCCTCGAACGGCAGGGCGGCGTCCCGGAGCGAGCGCTGGCGGCGCAGGCCGTGGTCCTGTGCACCGGGTCGGGCGACCTCCCCGGGGTCCTGGGCATCAAGAGCCACCACGCCACGACCCCCGAGGAGAAGGTCCGGGTCGTGCCCTACGGCGAGCTGGCGGTGGACGCCGGCTTCGCCTCGAAGGAGGAGGCGGAGGCTGCCGGGGTGACCATCGGCACGCCCGTGACCTACGCGCCGCGGGTCCACGAGCTCGCCAATGGGCGCATCGCGGGGACCGCCATCGACGACCGAGCCGGATGCGCCCTGCTGCTCGCGCTCGCCGAGGCGCGCCGTGGCTCCACGGGTCCAACGACCCACCTCGTGTGGTCGGTCCAGGAGGAGCACAACCTGCGGGGTGTGCTGCCCGCGGCGACCGCACTCGCCCCGGACATCGCCATCGCCGTGGACCTGATGCTCGCCTGCGACACACCCGAGATGGCGTCGCGTGGCGACCTCCACCTGGGCGGTGGGCCGGCCATGTCCCTGTTCAGCTTCCATGGGCGCGGCACCCTCAACGGGGTCATCCCGCACCCGGCGCTGGTGCGCCTCGTCGAGGATGCCGCGGCGGGCGCGGGGCTGCCGCTCCAGCGCTCGGTCCACGTAGGGGCCCTGACCGA
>JBEVIK010000131.1:0-5919 GCA_040510715.1 Candidatus Limnocylindrales bacterium | reverse complement strand
AGCCGGTCCGACGGGACGATCACCGGGGCCTCGCCCGCGTGTCCCGCGGCGTGCGCACGTCCGTCGCGACGGGCGAGAACCTGACGGATCCACGGCAGTTCGTACCACTGCTCGTCCACGAGGCCGTCGACGTCGTGCAGGTGGCGGTCCAGGGGACCGGCATCACGGCGGCGATGCAGATATTCGACATGGCCGATGCATTCGGGCTGCCCGTCGCCCTCGTGAACAGCCCCGGCCGCTTTGCGGCACATGTCGGCGCCGTGCTTCCCAATCACCTGATGATGGAGATCATCGATCCCGGCCCTGACACGGTCTATGCCACCAGTGACCGGGTCGAGCAAGGGTGCATCGTCCTCGGCGAGACACCCGGTCTTGGCATCACCTTCGACGAGGACGTGCTCGCCCGACACGCCGTGGATCGGCCCTCCGGGGACTCGCTTGGCATGCGCTATCGGCGCGCGGCCGACTCCGGCATCTCCGAGACCGGAAGGGTCACGGGCTAGCGCACTCGTCGCCCATGCCCAGCGGCCAGTGCCTGCGACGCGGGACCGTGTGATCGCGGGGTCCATGTGTCCATCCGTCGTCCACGACTCGTTCACACGCGCTCCACATCCCCGCCGCATCGTGGCTCGCATCGACATCGACCCACACGAAAGGAGTCTCTCGATGCGAACCCCCGGATGGCTGGGAGTGATCCTGGTCTTCCTCATCGCGCTCGTGGCTGGCGGCATCGGCTTCGCCATCGGCACGACCACGACCCTCCCCGCGGACGCCAGCGGCGTCGTGGCGGCGGTCCCGGTCGCATGGCATGGCTGGGGCTTCCCGTTCTTCCCGATCCTCGGGATCCTGTTCTTCTTCCTGTTCATCGCGTTCGTCATGGGCATGGCGCGACGAGCCGCTTGGGCGGGTCGAGGCTGGTATGGCCCCCACGGCTGGGGTGGTCCAGGCAATGGCGACCCGCGGCGGGCGATGCTCGACGACTGGCATCGCCAGGCACACGAACAGCCCACAGGTGCCACGTCCTCGGATGAGCCAGCGACCAGCGAGGCGCCGGCTGCGCCAACGGTCCAGCCGCCCTACCAGCAGCAGCCGTACGGGCAGCCGCCCTACCAGCAGCCGCAATACGGGCAGCCGCCCTACCAGCAGCCGCAGTACGGGCAGCCGCCCTACCAGCAGCCACCCAGCGGGACCGATCCGACCACCCGGCGCTAGCCCGACAGGACGCCGGCGATGGCATCACGCCACCGCCGGCGTCGAGGCTCGCCTAGCATCCACGCTGATGCCCACCATCCTCGTCGTCGATGACGCCCCGGACATCCGGCGACTGACGTCGGACTACCTGGCGCACGCCGGGTTCCGCGTCCTGACCGCCGGGACCGTCGAGTCCGCGCTGCGCATCGCTCGCACCGAGCGCCCCGACCTGCTCGTGCTGGACCTGGGGCTACCCGACGGCGACGGCCTCGATGTCGCGCGCGCCATCCGGCGCACCAGCAACATGCCCATCGTGATGCTCACCGCGCGGACCGACGAGGCGGACACCATCGTCGGGCTCGAGCTGGGTGCCGATGACTACGTCACCAAGCCATTCAGCCCGCGCGAGCTCGTGGCGCGGATCCGCGCCGTGCTCCGGCGCGCGGAGGCCGGCTCGGTCCCGGACGACCTGCTGCGGGCCGGGGACCTCGAGCTGGATCTCGGCCGGATGCTCGTGACCGTGGGCGGACGCAGGGTAGACCTGACGCCGACCGAGTTCCAGCTGCTCGCAGCCATGGCGCGGCAGCCGGGCCGCGTGTTCACGCGCGCCCAGCTCCTCGACGCCGTGCATGGCGTGGCGTTCGAGTCCTACGAGCGCGCCATCGACGCCCACGTCAAGAACATCCGCCGCAAGCTGGAGCCCGACCCGCGAGCCCCGCGGTACCTGCTCACGGTGTTCGGCGTGGGGTATCGCCTCGCGGACGACCGGTGAGCCCCCAGGGAGGGCCGGCGTGGGGCGGGGGGACCCATGGCCGCCGACCGCCCTGGTGGCCCGAGGGCGAGCCCTGGCCGCCGGAGCGCGCGCCCTGGGCGATGGCATCCGAGCGGTGGCGCCGGCGAAGGCGCATCGGCTGCGGGCTGGCGGTCGTGGTGGTGACCGTGGCGGTCCTCGTGGGTGGGCTGCTGTGGCCCGCCGCCGGGTTCGTCGCGACCATCGCCTCGATCGGCATCATCATCGTCCTGCTGCTCGTGGTGGCAGCGCTCGCGTCCAGGCTCCTCCAGCCGACCACCGCGTCGGTCGGCGAGCTCATCGATGGCGCCGAGCGCGTCCAGCAGGGTGACTACACGGCGCGGGTGACCGAGTCGGGGCCGACGGAGCTGCGCACCCTCGCGCGGGCGTTCAACCAGATGAGCGACCGACTGGGACGCACCGACCAGCAGCGTCGTGCGTTCATGGCGGACGTGAGCCACGAGCTGCGCACGCCGCTGGCGGTCATCCAGGGCCAGCTCGAGGCCGTACGCGACGGCGTGTATCCCGCGGATGCCGAGCACATCACCCCGGCGCTCGACCAGGTCGCGGTCCTCGAGCGCCTCGTGGACGACCTCCGCACCCTCTCGCTGTCCGAGTCCGGGAGCCTGACCCTGGCGCGCGAGCCGGTCGACCTGGGATCACTCGCCGTGGACGTCGTGTCGCCCTTCGAGGCGACCGCCACGGCCGCGAGCGTCACGCTGGCGACCGAGGTCGCACCCGGCCTGCCGCGGGCCTACCTGGACCGGGTGCGCATCGGGAGCGTCATCCGGAACCTCGTCGCCAACGCGCTGCGGTACACGCCGCCGGGCGGCTCGGTGGTCATCGCCCTGCGCGCCACCGGTCCGGATGCGCTGGAGCTCAGCGTGCAGGACACGGGACGGGGCATCGACCCTGCGCTGCTGCCCGCGGTCTTCGAGCGCCTCAGCCGCTCGCCCGATTCGGCCGGAAGCGGTCTCGGGCTCGCCATCGCCCGGTCGATCGTGGAGGCGCACGGCGGCACCATCACCGCCACGAGCATCCCGGGGGCGGGCACCACCATGACCGTGCGACTGCCGATCAGCGGGACCTGAGCCTACGACCTCCGCGGCATCGGGTGACCCTCGAACCGCTCCACGGCGTCCAGCAGCTCCCGGGGCATGCGCGTGGGTCGGCCGCGCACGAGATCGAACATGACCTGGGTGGTGCCGCCGTCCGCGACGAGGCGTGCCGGCGCGATGGGGCCGCCCTCGGAGACCACCCGGTACTCCATCCCGAACGAGGTCCGCGAGACCCATGCCACGCGCGCCTCGCACACGATGGGCTCACCGAAGAACGCCGGCGCCCGATAGCTGACGTGCGCCTCGGCGATGACGAACGTGGTGCGCGTCGCATCGGGCCCGGTCCCGAAGGCGTGGCCGGTGATGCGTGCGTGGTACCCGGCGCGGGCTGCCTCGAAGTACGAGATGTAGACCGCGTTGTTGATGTGGCCCAGCGCGTCCGTGTCGCCGAATCGGACCTCGATGGGGTGGCGGTAGGCGAACTCGCCCCCGTGCGGCCGCGGTCGCGCGGTCAGGCGCGAGCCCCGGTCCGGCACCCCACCGCCGGGCGAGCGGTCACCCGCCACCGCCCTGCAGGGTCTCGATGACCGCGTCCGCGAGCACCGAGACGATGGGCGTCCCCACACCCGTGGCCGCATCCCAGCCCGGGCCGGCGTCGTGGAGCAGGTTCCCTCCACGCACGATGTCGTGGAAGGCCTGCGGGTGGCTCTGGGCAAGCTGATAGAACAGCGGGGTCAGGAAGCCGAGCTGCGTGACGCCCTCGGCCTGTGCCTTCTGCTGGATGAGTGCCATGACACCCGCCCAGAAGGGAGCGGCTCCGCTGGTGCCACCCACCATCTTCCAGCCGGGCTCACCGGTCTCCTGGCTGGTCTCGAACAGGAGGTACCCGGTGTCACCGTCCGCGACGGCCGCGACGTCGGGGCAGAACCTGCCCGTGACGGACTGCTCGACGCCCGGGTAGCCCTGCTGATACGGCGGGAGCTGCTCGAGCGGACCATCGGGGCCGTTGACCGACGCGACGCCGCCCCCGGTCCCCCCGGTGACGAGGTAGTCCTCCCAACCGGTCTCCCGCTTGTAGGTGCCATCGGCGTTGAGCTCGAGGAGGGTGCCGCCGACGCTCACCACGTTGTCGGTGCAGGCGGGGAAGAAGGTCGAGACCCGGTGGTCCGTGTTGTCGAACGTGTGGCAGCTGTACGCGCCCCAGTCACCCGAGGCGGCGAACAGCGAGATGCCGGCGGCAGCGGCGTCCTTGAGCGCTTCCTGCGTGCCCAGGACCTCGTCGAGGCCGACGTAGCCCGCCGCATAGCACTTGCCGTAGGAGACCGACACCAGCTGCGTGCGGCCGTCGGTGACGATGGCATCCATCGCCGCTCCGAAGCTCGTGGTGGCGGGGAAGCCATACACGATGATCTGGGTGCCCGGCGCGACCGCCCGGACCACCTGGGTGTCGAGCGCGGCCTCCGTCCCGAACTTGGCCGGTGCGTCTTCGAGACCGCCATCGATGGGGACCCGGATGGGAGTGGGACCCTCGATGCCGAACGCGGCGTCGAACACGGCGAGGTCCTCGTCGGTGTCGACGCCGAACTGGAGGATGCCGACGGTCGTGCCGGTGCCATCGATGCCCTGGTCCCACAGGGACTGGAAGTCGTAGGCGCGCGCCAGGTCCGGAGGCGTGAGACCGCGTGCCGGGACCGGGGGCGCATCCGCCGGATCGACCGCGGACGCGGGCAGCACGGGCGAGAGACCCTCCACCGCGATGACCGCGTCGGCGAGCGCCGCCGGGACCGCCGGCGAGCCGGTGGTGGCGTGGTACGCGAGGCCGGACCCCGGGTCCTGCCAGCGCTCGATGGTCACGCCGAGGAACGCGCTCGCGGCCGCGGCGGTGCCGCTGACGGACATCCGGCTCCGCTGCGGTGGCACGGACACCACGGTCAGGTCCGCGGAGGCCACGGCGGCGCGGACCTGGTCGAGGGTCGCATCCGTGGGCCCGAAGCGCTCACCGATCTGCTGGGGCGTGAGGAACCGCCGATAGTCGGGCGACGCGGGATCGTACAGGGCTGCCCGGAAGCGGTCGAACGCGGCGGGATCGCGATCAGCGAGCACCAGGTCGAAATCGACCCGCGCCGCGGCATCGGCCGGTCCCAGGCTCCCGGGAGCCTGGACCACGTCGATGCGATCGGGCTCCAGGGGCTGCTGCGCACTGGCGGGCAGGATGGACATCGTGGCGAGGCCGGCAGCGAGCGCCACGATGATGGGAGCGCCCCTGCGGGCGGGGCGGCGACGTGCTCGACTCACTGGGGAACCTCGTCAGCGGGCCAGGTGAAGCTGTTCAGGACCGAGTCGGCGAGCTGGAGACCCGCCTCCCGGACGGGCAGCGTGAGCTCCTCGTCCCCCCGCTGGATGGTGAGCTCGACGGGTGTCAGGAGCGTCGCTCCGACGACGATGGTGCCGTCCGTGCCGACCACGCTCGCGAAGGTCATGTCGAGGGCCGGGCCCTGCCCCGTGTCGAGGGTCCCACCGGCGAGCTTCGAGATCGCGTCCCGATATCCCAGGATGGGGTCCCCGAGGAGCTGTCGTGCGGGCTCGGTGTCGTCGGTGAAGCCGAGCAGGCGGTCGGCCATCGCGCTGGCGCGAAGGTCGAGGAGCCGCTGCTGGTCGATCTGGTCGGCGCGGGCGCCTTCGAACACGAGGACCACATTGCCGCCCAGCGCCGTCAGGATGAGCAGGCCGGGCTCTGTCGTGCCGGGCGTCCAGATGGTCGGGTCATATTCCAGCGCGAAGCCGAGGGCCTCGTCGCGATAGGGCACGCGATCGGCGAACGGGTGCCGACCGTCGTCCTGGTCCAGGGTGATGGTGTCCGACCCCGCGGCAGTGGTGACG
>JBEVIK010000130.1:0-11590 GCA_040510715.1 Candidatus Limnocylindrales bacterium | reverse complement strand
TGGCTCACGTGGACGTTGATGGTCTTCTCGTCCTGGTCGAGCGCCTCGTAGTCGCGCACCAGCTCCAGCAGCTCGCGGCGCGAGAACACACGCCCCGGGCGCGATGCCAGGTGCCGCAGGATCTCGAACTCGGTCGCCGTGAGCCCGATGCGCCGGGCTCCCCGCTGGACGCGGCGCCGCTCGAGGTCGATGACGAGGTCCTTGTGCCTGATCTGGCGACCGCCGGCGGCGTCCGCGAGGTCGCCGTAGGCACGCCGCAGGAGCGCCTTGATGCGGCTCATCAGCTCCCGCAGCCCGAACGGCTTGGTGAGGTAGTCGTCCGCGCCCAGCTCGAGGCCGATGACCTTGTCCATCTCCTCGTCGCGGGCGGTGAGCATGAGCACCGGCGCCTTGGAGCCCACGGCGCGCAGCCGTCGGAGGGCCTCGAAGCCATCGATGCCCGGCAGCCGGACGTCCAGCACGATGAGGTCCGGGACGAGGTCCTGGGCGATGGTGAGCCCTTCCTCGGCGGACGGCGCGAGGGTCACCTCGTAGCCCTCCTGCTGGAGGGCGTACTGCACGCCGCGCGCCACCGCGTACTCGTCCTCGATGATCAGGATCGTGGCTGCCATCGCGCGGGATGGTACCCCGGGGGCCACACCCATGCTCGTGCTACCATGCCGCTCCCCGTCCCGGACGCTCGTCACGAGCCGCGTCCGCCGCGCGCGGCCCCGGATCCGCCGGGATCCCGGCCGCCGACCCGGGCGGTCACGACACACTCGAGAGGTCGGTCATCACAGTGAGCACCAGCACCCGTCCGCGCCTCGTCGCGGAACCCCGGACCATCATCGGCAAGAAGGTCGCGAGCCTGCGCCGGGAGGGCAAGGTCCCCGCCGTCGTGTATGGCCACGGGCACGAGAGCCAGCCCGTGCAGCTCGACGCCCATGAGCTGGACCTGCTGCGCCGGCATGCCGGCCGGAACGCCATGCTCGACCTCGCATTGGGCAAGGGGAAGGCCACTCCGGTCATGCTGCAGCACATCCAGGAGCATCCGGTGACGCGCCGGCCGATCCACGTGGACCTCTTCGTGATCAACCTGAGCGAGGAGATCACGATCGATATCGCGGTCGTGTTCACGGGTGAGTCCGAAGCGGTGCGCAAGGACGGTGGCACGCTCCTGCACCAGCGCGAGACCGTCAGCGTGCGTGCGCTCCCGGATGCCCTCCCGCCGGCTCTCGAGGTGGACATCTCGTCGCTCGTCGATTTCGAGGCCACGATCCACGTGGGCGACATCGTGCTGCCCGAGGGCGTGACCCTGATCACCGATGCCGCCGAGCCGCTCGCCCGGGTCCAGCCGCCGCGCGTGGCCGAGGAGCCGGTCGTCGCCGCCGAGGCGGCCGAGGCGGCCGAGGCTGCCGAGGAGACAGGAGAGACCACGGAGGCACCCGCCGAGGCTGAGTATCGCCCGTTCCATCACGGATCACGATCGCCCGGCCAGCCGGCCGGGCGATCCCGCGTCTCCGGGAGATGAGTCCGATGCTCAGGGGCGCTTGGCGAGCTCGTCGCGGATCTGGGTGAGCAGCTCGATCTCGGTGGGACCGGCCGGCGCGGCGTCCTCTTCCTTCTTGCGTCGGGCCATGATCGAGTTCACGGGCTTGACCACGAAGAAGAAGATCGCGGCCGCCACGACGACGAACGTGATGATGGCGTTGATGAACACGCCCGGCTTCAGGACCGCAGGGGGCTCCGCGTCGTTCAGCTTGATCGTCCACGTCGAGAAGTCGGGCAACCCCAGGAGACCGAGCAGGGGGGTCACGATGTCCGCCACGAATGACGCGACGACGGCACCGAATGCCGCGGCGATCACGACCGCGACCGCGAGGTCGATGACGTTGCCCCGCAGCAGGAACTCCCGGAACTCCTTGACCATGGCGTCAACCCCTCCCCAAGGATGTCCGACCAGCAGGCCCGGTCGGGCGCCGCGCCCGGCCCGAACCTTAGCGGAGCGGATGCCCGCGCGTTCCGACCCGGTGGCTCGCCGGACCCCGGTCGCCCGAGCCGCTACCCTGTCCCGGTGACCACGACCGACGCCCCGTCGGCGCCCGGCGAGGCGCTGCCGCGCACCCGCTCGCGCCACCTCGATGCCGTCGTCGAGATCGCCATCACGGTCATCCTCGCGGTCGGGCTGTACCTCGTCATCCAGACGTTCCTGGTGGGGACCTACCGCGTGGAGCAGGTGTCGATGCTGCCCACGCTGGAGCAGGGCCAGCACCTGCTGGTGGACAAGCTGTCGCCCCGCTTCGATCCCTACAGCCGCGGGGACATCGTCGTGTTCCACGCGCCAGGCACGGCAGCCGATTCGATCCCCTACATCAAGCGCGTGATCGGGGTCGCGGGCGACCACGTCGCCCTGCAGGATGGCGAGGTGTCCGTCAACGGTGTCGCGCTCGATGAGCCGTACCTCGCGGACGATGGACCGGGCGACGGGGCCACGGAGCCGCTCGGTGACGCCAGCGCATGGGACGTGCCGGCGGGCCAGGTGTTCGTGATGGGTGACCACCGCGCTCGGTCGGTGGACTCGCGGAGCTTCGGCCCGGTCGCCGTTGACCAGGTCATCGGACGTGCCTGGATCCGCTTCTGGCCGCTCGAGAGCGGCCTGGGCTTCCTCGACGTGCCGCGCTACCCGGGCGTTCCGGACGCACCGGCGGTGACCGCGAGCCCATGAGTGGCGGCGGTGCCGCGACCGTGGTGACCGTGCGTGGCCCGGTCCCGGCGGCCGATCTGGGGCTGGTGCTGCCACACGAGCACCTGTTCATCGACCTGCTGCGCGAGTACCGCGGGACGGGGCTGCTGGCCGACGAGGGTCTCGCGGTGGAGGAGCTGGCGCGCTTTCGCGATGCCGGTGGTGGGACGCTGGTGGACTGCACGAGCGAGGGGCTGGGTCGCAGCCCGATGGCGCTCCGGCGGGTATCCGAGGCGACCGGTGTGGCCATCGTCATGGGTGCCGGCCACTACCGCCGGCCGTATCTCGACGAGGCGCGCATCGACGCGCGGTCCGTGGACCAGCTCGCCGAGGACATCGTCCGTGACCTCGAGGCAGGCGTCGGCGACACCGGTATCCGCGCGGGGATCATCGGCGAGATCGGCTGCGACCGGACCATCAGCGCGATCGAGGAGCGCGTGTTCCGGGCCGCTGCCCGTGCCCACCGGCGGACCGGCGCCACCATCACGACGCACGCCGCGCGCTGGCCGGTCGGGGAGGTCCAGCTCGACCTGCTGGCCGAGGAGGGCGTGGACCCGGGGCGCGTCATCATCGGCCACTGCGACATGGTCCCCGACGCGGCGTACCACGCGCGCCTGGCGCGTCGTGGCGCCTGGGTCCAGTTCGACACCATCCAGGGGGCCCACGAGGCTGACACGAGGCGCCGCCTCGAGTGGATCAGGGGCCTGGTCGATGCCGGTCTCGAGGGCCGCCTGCTCCTGTCACACGACGTGTGCCTGACGAGCGACCTCGCCGCGTACGGCGGCCCCGGCTACGCCTACCTCCTGACAGGGTTCCGGGACCGGATGCTGGAGGCCGGCTTCGCCGAGTCGCTGCTCACCACGCTCATGGTGGACAACCCTCGGCGGGCGCTCACCGGCGCCGACTGACCGCTGGCCCGTCCGCGTCAGTGGACGGGATGGGCCACGTTCGAATCGTCAGCGACATCGATGTCGTGGCGCTTCGCCGCGGCGACGATGCGCTTGCGCGCCTCCTCCTTGGCGGTCTTGCTCTGGAACTCGGTCTGGTTGAAGCGCGCGATGGCGTTCCGGACGTGGTCCGCGTCGTTGATGGGCAGGTGACGCTCACCGTCACGATCGATGTAGGCGAAGGCGCTGTCCGGCAGCCGGTCGCGCTGGGCCTCGTTCAGCTCACCCATGGGACTCCTCCCCGGTGTCGCGGCGGCCGCTCGGCCGCTCTCGGCGCGAGGGTGCCCGCCAGAGCGTCGCGGACGCGACACTCGACAGCCGGTGGCGGCCTATCGGTGCCCTTGCGGTCGCGTATCGCCGCCATCGCAGCCGTCAGGGGCTCGCGTCCTGCGTCGGGTCGAGGTAGTCGGGCCGGTCGCGCATCCCCTGGACCGTCCAGCCCCCATCGACCACGATGGTCTGGCCGGTGATGTAGGACGCATCGGGGCCCGCGAGGAATCGCACCACCGCTGCGATCTCGTCCGGTGTGCCCTGGCGGCGCATCGGGATCTCCGACAGGAGGCCCTCGAGCACGATCGACCCGTCCCGGATCCCCTGTTCCACGAGGGGGGTGCGGATGGAGCCGGGTGCGACGGCGTTGATGCGGATGCCGACCTCGGCGTACTCCGCGGCCATGGTGCGCGTGATGGCGCTGATGGCGCCCTTCGCCGCGGAGTACGGCCCGCGCCCCGGGATGGTCACGAAGGCCGCCGCCGAGGAGATGGACACGATCGCGCCCGACCGGCGCGGCAGCATCCGCTGCAGGGCGGCGCGGCTGCAATGGAACAAGCCGAACAGGTGGACATCGATGACCTGACGCCAGGTCGCGGGGTCGAACCGGTCGGTGAGGCCCACGCGCTGGATGCCCGCGTTGTTGACGAGGACATCCACGCTGCCTTCGTGGGCGTCGATGTCCGCGAACGCGCCCTCCACCTCCTCGAGCGAGCTGACGTCCGCCCGCAGGTAGCGCGTCCCCGCTCGAGCCTCCTCGGGGTCGCCGAGGTCGATGGAAACGACCCGCGCGCCCTCCGCGAGGAATGCCTGGCCGATGGCATCCCCGATGCCGCGCGCCCCACCCGTGATGACGACCACCCTGCCGGCTGACACGTTCCCTCCCGTCCGATCCGCCCATCGGCGCCCTGAGGATGGCACGTCTCGACGCGCGGCGAGGCTCGACGCCACACGCGGGCGCGCAGGGCATCCTGGCGCGTTGCATGATGGGCCTGGATAGCGGAGGGGCTCAACGGGTGGATGGACTGCGGGCAGGGGTGGCACGACGTTCGGTCAACCCACCGAGGGGCATCAGGACGGCGGGCTTCTCGTCGCGAGAGCACGTGGTCGAGGGCATCGACGAGGAGCTCTCGGTGACCGTCCTGGTGCTGGAGGGCATGGGCCGGCGCGTGTGCATCGCGGCCATGGACCTGTGCATGGTCCCGCAGGACATCGCCATGGCGTGGCGGCTGGCCATGGCCGACGCGATCGGCACGCAGGCGTCGCACGTCCTCATCAACCTGAGCCATACCCACAGCGCTGGCGCCCTGCTCCGGCTGCAGCCCGAGTTCGTGGAGCAGGCCGAGCTGATGGGCGGCTACGAGCGGATGCTGGGTGAGCGACTCGTGGACGCGGCGGGCGCTGCGGCTGCCGCGCTCCAGCCGGCACGCGTGGGGGCGGGGTCCGGGCAGAGCCGGATCGGTGTCCAGCGGCGGGAGCGCGACGCGGATGGCTCCACCATCCTGGGCGAGGTGCCCGACGGCCCCATCGACACGGTCGTGGGGGTGGTCCGGGTGGATGACCTGGACGGTCATCCCATCGCGACCCTCGCGGCGTACGGGTGCCACACCGTGGCGGTCGGTCCGCGGTCCAGGCTCGCATCACCGGACTTTCCCGGCCCGATGCGACGGATGGTCGAGACCACGCTGGGGGGCACATGCCTGTTCCTCCAGGGAGGAGGCGGCGACATCATGCCGCTGTGGGGCATGAGCCAGGACGAGGATGCGACCGACGACAAGGATCGCGTCGGCTGGATGCTGGGCGGCGAGGTCGTCCGCGTGGCATCGGCCATCCGGACCCACCGTGAGCGGGGTGAGCGGGCATACCTCCCGGCTCTCCTCGGCAAGGGGTTGGCGGTGCGCCCATGGGTCCCGGTCGCGGGGCCTTCGGTGACCGCGTTGGACGCACGCGCCATCACGGTGTCCCTCGACCTGGTGCCGCTGCCGGACATGTCGGAGGCCCAACGGCTCCGCGCCGGATGCCACGCCGAGCTCGACGCCGCACTGGCCGGGGACAGCGATCGTGCCCGGACCATCGCTCGCCGCTTCGTGGCGTGGGCCGATGGGCTGGTCGCTGCGGTGGAGGCGGGCGAGCGTACCCGGACGATGGAGGTCCAGGCCATCCGGGTCAACGACATCGCCATCACGGGGATCACGGCCGAGGTGTTCTCGTCCACCACGCGTGCCATCAGGGACGCGTCGCCGTTCCCGCACACCATCCCGCTCGGCTACTCCAACGGGGTGCTGTGCTATCTCCCCACCGCGGCGGACCACCCCGAGGGAGGCTGGGACGTCCGGCAGCGGTACGGCGTCCCGGACCTCGTGTTCCAGGCGTATCTGCTGCCAGTCGCCATCGCGCCGGACTCGGAGGAGCGCGTCCGGGCAGCCGTCGCGGGACTCTTGAGCGAGCTGGAGGCGGCCGCGGCCTGAGGCCAGGCGTGCCGCTCGAGGCGCGTCATGCGCGAACGTCCGATATCGGCCACGATCGACAGGTGAGCACGAACGATCCGAGCACCGAGGCGCTGCGCCTGATCACGGGACGGCGCAGCGCACCCGCGCTCACGACCCCACCCCCGACCGACGAGCAGCTGCGGGCCATCCTCGCCGCGGCCGCCAGCGTCCCGGACCATGGGCGCCTGCGTCCCTACCGGTTCGTGGTCGTCGCCGGCGAGGCGCGCCTGCGCTTCGGGACGGCCCTCCGGGAGGCGGCGGTGGAAGCCGACGCCGACCCCGTGACCATCGCCAAGGCGTCCCGCAAGCCCATGTTCGGGCCGCTCCAGGTGGTCATCATCGCCTCGCCCCGCGCGCACCCGACGGTGCCGCAGTGGGAGCAGGAGGCGAGCGCCACGTTGACCGGCTACGCGATGGAGCTCGCTGCCGCGGCGCTCGGCGTGGGTGCGGCATGGAAGAGCGGGCACCATCTCGACCAGGCGCCGATCCGGCGGCTGTTCGCGATGACTCCCGGCGAGCGGATGCTCGGCTGGATCAACCTCGGCACCACGACGACGACCTCCGACAAGCCGAGCCGTGATGTGGATGCCCCACGCCCGGACCCGGTGGTGAGCGAGCTGCGTGCGGACCCGCTGATGCGCGTGGAGGAGCTCGCCGCCAGGCTCGACCACCCATCGGTCCGCGTGTGCGACGTGCGCTGGTTCCTGGGCGACCCGGCGCGCGGCCGGCGGGAGTACCTCGAGGGCCACATCCCGGGTGCCATCGCCGTGGACCTCGAGACCGACCTCTCGGACCACGACGCTCCCGACTCGTTCGGGCGGCACCCGCTGCCGGACCCGGCGTGGCTCGCGGCTCGCATGGGCGCCCTTGGCATCGGCCCCGATGACGCGGTCGTGGTCTACGACGAAGGGCCCGGTACCGTCGCGGCACGCCTGTGGTGGATGCTCGATGCCCTGGGGCATCGGGGGGTGCGGCTGCTGGACGGCGGCCTGGCTGCATGGCGTGCCGCTGGGCTGCCACTCGAAACGGGCCCGGGCACGACGCTGCCTGGCACGGAGCTCGTGCTGGCGACCAGCTGGCCACGGGTCATCGGACGGGACGAGCTGCGCGATCGCCTGGGCACGCTCGCGCTCCTCGACGTGCGGGCGGGCGAGCGCTACCGCGGAGAGGTGGAGCCCGTCGATCCGGTCCCCGGCCACATCCCCACGGCGCGCAGCGCGCCGGCCGGCGGCAATACGGCTGCCGATGGGCGCCTGCTATCCCCGGACGCACTCCACGAGCGGTATGCGTCGCTTGCGGGCGACCTGACCGTGGTGGTCTCGTGCGGCAGCGGCGTCACCGCGTGCCAGGCGGCGCTCGCGATGCGGGTGGCTGGGCTCGCCGACCCCATCCTGTACGCGGGCTCCTACAGCGACTGGACACGCGCCGGGCTGCCGGTGGCTACCGGGTCGGAGGCCGGCCCACCCGCCTGACGCGCTTCGGGACCCCGCCCTGCGTCGAGGCTTCCGCGTGCAGGAGGCGCAATAGGTCGCGTTCCTCGGCGGGTGTCGGCGGCAGCTCGGGAGCCCGGACCCGTCCGGGCGGCAGCGCCTGCCGTTCCCATGCCTCGATGACGCCCGGATGGATGTAGCTCGCGCGGGCGATGGTCCGGGTATTGCCCAGCCGGTCTGCGACCTCGTCCACGGCTCCCGCGACCTGGCGTGTCCTCGTCCGCTCCGAGCCTGGCTCACCGGCCCGTCTGAGCGCCCGGAGCGCGAGCACGGAGCCGGCCCACGTGCGGAAGCCACGCGCGGAGATGGTCTCGTCGCCGGACACCCGGCGCAGGTAGTCGTTGACAGCGTCCGAGTCCACCCGGTGCGAGGTGTCATCCTCGTCCAGCCACTCGAACAGCTGCTGCCCGGGCAGCTCCTGGCAACGCCGGACGAGGCCCGCAAGCCGCCGGTCCTGCACGCGCAGGTCGTGCACCTGCCCCGACTTGCCCCGGAACCGGAACCGGACACCGGCCCCGTGGACGGTCGCGTGGCGGTCCCGCAGCGTGGTCAGGCCGAACGAGCGATTCGCCTCGACGTACGCCTCGCTGCCCACGCGCATGTGGGTCAGCTCCAGCAGCCGCACCACGAGCGCGAGCACCTTGTCGCGCGGCAGCCCTGGCCGGGCGAGGTCGCGCGCCACGGCGCGCCGGATGCGTGGCAGCGCCCGTCCGACATGGATGAGCTGCGTGTACTTGTCCGCCTCTCGACGTCGCCGGAAGCGAGCGTGATAGCGATACACCTTGCGGCCACGGGCATCGCGCCCGGTCGCCTGGATGTGGCCCCGATCGTCCCGGCAGATCCAGACATCGGTCCACGCAGGCGGGATGACCAGGGAGCGGATGCGCTCGAGCGTCGCCGCGTCCCGGACCGGCCCACCGCTCGTCCGGACATAGCGAAAGCCGCGTCCCTGCCGCACACGCCGGATGCCAGACTCGGCGTCCGACGCGTAGCGGAGTCCGGGCCCGGCAGCTGCGCGAGACCCCCCGCTGCTCAGTCGCCGACCGCTCGGAGCAGCTCCGCCTTGCTCATGCGGGAGCGCCCCCTGATGCCCATGCGCTGGGCCTCGGCGTACAGCTGTCGCCGCGTGCGGCCGCCGGGTCCCCGGTGCGACCGCAGGCCACCTCGGCGGCCCGACGAGATGTCATCGGTCGAGACCCGGCTCGACGCTCGCGCCTCGCCGGCGCGCGCCCGTTCCTTGTTGACGGTCCGCGCCGCGATCTCCTCGGCCTTGTCCTCGCTCTCGCCGCGGTCGAGGAGGCCGTCCTTGATGTGCTCGTATTGGCGCTCGCGCTTGGCCGACCATGCGCCCTGGGGCATCGTGTCCTCGCTTCCTCGCAGCCGGCGTCGTGCCGGCGCGATACCCGCGTATGACACCGCGACCGGCCTGACGGATGCGCCGACCGGTGCGGAGCGCCCGTCGCAGGCGCGTGTCAGGTCTCCGGTCGGTAGGGCGCGCGCTGCTCGATGGCGCCCACGAACTCGGGGCGCCGCGGATGGTCGAGCAGCTGGCGGATCGCCATGATCTCGCCGATGTGCTCCCAGTAGTGGTAGGTCACGCGCTGGATGGCATCGCCCACGGTGCGCGGACCGCCGGGCGGCGGCAGGGGCCGCAGCAGGGCGGCCGTGTCGAGGGAGTCGAGCCAGGGGTCCGTCGCTGCGACCACGCGCTTCCACGACTCGAGCATCTCCCGGAGCGACGGCGTGGTGGGCGGCCCGCCGTTGGGCGCGATCTCGTCGAGCTCGGGCATAGGGACGCGTCCCTGGCCCCGAGCCACGAAGTAGCGCTGCTCCTGCCACGCGAGGTGGGCGACCATCCAGCCGATGCTGTTGATGGGCTCGAAGCGCCGGGAGCCGTCCGCTTCCGGTACCCCTCGCAGCGCGCGCTGCCACTCGGCCCGCGTGAACCGCAGCTGCTCGACCCGTGGGTGCGTCACGCGGCCATCGTGGGACATCACACGGACGGGACGTGTCAGGAACCCGCAGGGACGATAGTTGACTACGCAACTATCGTCGCGCTATGCTCGCACACGACACCGATCGAGCACGCAGGGCGACCATGCGACCCCACAGGCCGAGCGGGTAGCCTTCGAGGTCAGGACATGCAGTTCGGCATCTTCTCGGTGAGTGACATCACCACCGACCCCATCACCGGCAGGACCCCCTCCGAGCACGAGCGCATCAACGCCGTGATCACCATCGCGAAGCATGCGGAGGAGGTCGGCCTCGACGTGTTCGCCCTGGGCGAGCACCACAACCCGCCCTTCTTCAGCTCCTCGCCCACGACCACGCTCGCATCCATCGGTGCCCAGACCAGCGACATCATCCTGTCCACGGCTACGACGCTCATCACCACCAACGACCCGGTCAAGATCGCCGAGGACTACGCGATGCTCCAGCATCTCGTGGACGGTCGCGTGGACCTGATGATGGGCCGTGGCAACACCGGTCCCGTGTACCCCTGGTTCGGGCAGGACATCCGCAACGGCATCCAGCTGGCGGTCGAGAGCTACGCGCTGCTGCATCGCCTGTGGCGCGAGGAGGTGGTGGATTGGCAGGGACGGTTCCGCACCCCGCTGACCGGCTTCACCTCCACGCCACGCCCGCTCGACGGCATCCCGCCCTTCGTATGGCATGGGTCGATCCGGAGCCCCGAGATCGCGGAGCAAGCCGCCTATTACGGTGACGGGTTCTTCCACAACAACATCTTCTGGCCCTCCGAGCACGTGCGGCGGATGGTGGACCTGTACCGCCGGCGCTACGAGCACTACGGCCACGGGGCGTACGACCAGGCCATCGTGGGTCTCGGCGGCCAGGTGTTCATGCGCTCGGACTCGCAGGCCGCGGTCCGCGAGTTCCGGCCCTACTTCGACCACGCGCCGGTCTACGGGGGCGGCCCGTCGCTCGAGGACTACATGGAGCAGACCCCGCTGACCGTCGGCTCGCCCCAGCAGGTCATCGACCGGACCCTCGGCTTCCGGGAGTTCGTGGGCGACTACCAGCGGCAGCTGTTCCTCGTGGATCACGCGGGCCTGCCGCTCGCGACCGTCCTGGAGCAGCTGGACATCCTGGGCGGCGAGGTCGTGCCGGTCCTGCGGCGCGAGTTCGCGGCGATGCGCAAGCCGGGCGTGCCGGACGCGCCGACCCATGCGAGCCTCAAGGCGGCCGCGGTGGCCACCGGCTCCACCGCCGCGGGCCCCGACGCGCTCATCGCCGCGGCCGCGGCCGATCCGAGCCTCGACACGGCGCCCGCCATCAGCCCGGCCAACGCCGCCTGACGATGCCGACGCGCCGCCTCGCGGTCGTCACCGCGGGCATCAGCCAGCCCTCGTCGACCCGCCTGCTCGCCGATCGGCTGACAAGCGCCACCGTCGATGCGCTGACCACGCAGGGCATCGACGCCGAGGTCAGCGTGTTCGAGGTCCGGGACCTCGCACGCGACCTGGTGGACCACCTGCTGACCGGCTTTCCCAGCCCGCGACTGCGGGCGGCGATCGATTCGCTGACCGCTGCCGACGGCATCATCGCCGTGACGCCCATCTTCAGCGCCTCCTACAGCGGCCTGTTCAAGACGTTCTTCGACGTGCTCGAGATGGATGCGCTGCGAGGGACCCCGGTCGCGCTCGCAGCCAC
>JBEVIK010000129.1:0-6780 GCA_040510715.1 Candidatus Limnocylindrales bacterium | reverse complement strand
GATGACGGGGATGCGCACGGCGATCGGGGTGGACTTCGGCTCGGAGTCCGCGCGCGCCGTGCTGGTGGACGTGGCGACCGGGCGCGAGATCGCGGCCGCCGTGTCGCCGTTCGCGCACGGGGTCATCGAGGAGGCCCTCCCGGACGGTGGCGCTCCCCTCCCCGCGGATTGGGCGCTCCAGGATCCGGACGACTACGTCGCGTCGATGGGCGCGACCGTTCGCGAGGTGCTCCGGACGAGCGGCGTCGACCCGGCCGACGTCGTCGGCGTAGGCATCGACTTCACGGCCTGCACGATGCTCCCGACCACCGCCGACGGCACGCCCCTGTGCCGGCTGCCCGAGCTTCGATCGGAGCCGCACGCCTGGGTCAAGCTCTGGAAGCACCACGCGGCGCAGCCCGAGGCGGACCGCATCAACGCCATCGCCGCGGAGCGGGGCGAACCGTGGCTGCCCCGCTATGGCGGCCGCACGTCGTCGGAGTGGTTCCTCGCCAAGTCGCTCCAGATCCTCGACGAGTCGCCGGGCGTCTATGCCGCTGCGGACCGGCTCATCGAGGCAGCGGACTGGATCGTGTGGCAGCTCACCGGTGTCGAGACGCGCAACAGCTGCACTGCCGGCTACAAGGCGCAATGGTCGAGGCGCGAGGGGTTCCCGAGCGCCGAGTACCTGGGGGCGCTCGATCCGCGCTTCGCGGACCTCGTGGACAGCCGGATGTCGCGGGACGTGCGGGCCATCGGTGAGCGCGCCGGCGTCGTGTCCTCGGACGCGGCACAGTGGACCGGGCTCCGCCCTGGAACGCCCGTGGCCATCGCCAACGTGGATGCCCACGTGTCGGTGCCGGCGTGCGGCGTGACCACGCCGGGCACGCTCGTCGCGGTCATGGGCACCAGCACCTGCCACCTCGTGCTGTCGGCGGACGAGCGGGTGGTTCCGGGCGCGTGCGGCGTGGTCGAGGACGGCATCATCCCGGGCCTCTTCGGCCACGAGGCCGGCCAGGCCTCCGTGGGCGACCTGTTCGGTTGGTGGGCACGCCAAGTGGCAGGCACCACGGACCTCGGTCGGGTCCATGCCGACCTCGAGACGGCAGCGGCGGCGAAGCGCCCCGGGGAGACGGGCCTCGTGGCGCTCGACTGGTGGAACGGCAATCGTTCGGTGCTGGTGGACGCCGACCTCACGGGGCTGCTCCTGGGCGCCACCCTCGCGACGAACCCCGGCGATGTGTATCGCGCGTTCCTCGAGGCCACCGTGTTCGGGACACGCGTCATCATCGAGGCGTTCGAGGCCGCGGGCGTCGCGGTGGACGACATCGTGGCGGGTGGCGGGCTCCCGTACCAGAACCGGCTGCTGATGCAGCTCACCGCCGACATCACCGGAAGGGAGGTCCGCATCGCGGGCACCAACCAGGCCGGGGCGCTCGGCTCCGCGATGTTCGGCGCGGTCGCGGCAGGGGCGGCCGCCGGTGGCTACGACACCATCACCGACGCCGCTGCGCGAATGGCGCACCTGGCGCCGGATGTGTACCGGCCCGCGACGGGCGACCGGGGCGCGTGGGACGAGGCCTACGGGCTGTATCGCGAGCTGCACGACACCATGGCACGCCAGGACTCCGTGATGCGGCGCCTGCGCGCGCTCCAGGCCCGGACCCGGGCGGAGGTCGGAGGACCGAGATGACGAAAGCGTTCCCGGAGGCCACGGTCTGGTTCGTCACCGGGAGCCAGCACCTCTACGGCGAGGAGGCGCTGCGGCAGGTGGCCGACCATGCCGCGGTCATCGCGAGCGGCCTCGACGCATCGGATGCGATCCCTGCCCGGGTGGCGCTCCAGCCCGTGGTCACCGATCCCGACGGCATCCGGCGCCTGCTGGAGGCCGCCGACGCCGACCCCGCGTGCCTGGGCGTGATCGCCTGGATGCACACGTTCTCGCCGTCCAAGATGTGGATCGCCGGGCTGCGCTCGCTGCGCAAGCCGCTCGCCCACCTGCACACGCAGCTCGAGGCCGAGCTCCCGTGGGTGACCATCGACATGGACTTCATGAACCTCAACCAGTCCGCCCACGGCGACCGCGAGTTCGGGTACATGCTCACCCGGCTGCGCATCCCCCGCACGACGGTCGTGGGGCACTGGCAGGACCCGGACGTCGCGAGCCGTCTCGGCAGCTGGGTGCGTGCGGCAGCCGGGGCAGCGGAGGCTGGACGGCTGCGCGTGTGCCGCTTCGGCGACAACATGCGCCAGGTGGGCGTGACCGAGGGTGACAAGACCGAGGTCCAGGTGCGCCTCGGCGTGACCATCGATGGCTGGGGCATCAACGAGCTGGTCGCGGCGATGCGGGAGGCCCCCGCCGCGGACGTGGACGCGGTGGTCGCAGACTGCCTCGAGCGGTACGAGATGGCGCCCGAGCTCGCACGCGGGGGCGAGCGCCACGAGTCGCTGCGCGAGTCCGCCGCCATCGAGGTCGGCCTGCGGACGTTCCTCGAGCGCGGCCGCTACCGCGCCTTCACCGACTCGTTCGAGGACCTGGGCGAGCTGCCGCAGCTGCCGGGGCTCGCGGTCCAACGCCTGATGGCCGATGGCTACGGCTTCGGTGGCGAGGGCGACTGGAAGACCGCGGCGCTCGTGCGGCTGCTCAAGGTGATGGCGACCGGCCTGCCCGGCGGCAGCTCCTTCATGGAGGACTACACGTATCACCTCGCCGGTCCGCGGCCGCGCATCCTGGGCGCGCACATGCTGGAGGTCTGCCCGTCGATCGCCAGCGGTCGTGCGAGCTGCGAGATCCATGCGCTGGGCATCGGCGGCAAGCCCGACCCGGTGCGTCTCGTGTTCACCGCCAGGCCCGGTCCCGGCATCGTGGTCGGGCTCGTCGACCACGGTGACCGGCTCCGGCTGATCGCGAACGAGGTGGACCTGGTGGAGCCGAACGCTCCCCTCCCCCGGCTGCCGGTCGCGCGGGCGGTCTGGGAGCCACGGCCGGACCTGCGGACCTCGGCCACCGCCTGGCTGCTCGCCGGCGGGCCACACCACACCGCGCTCTCCATCGGCCTGCCCACGGACGTGGTGCGCGACTTCGCACGGATGGTGGGCGTCCAGCTGGTGCTCATCGATGGTGCGACGACGGTGCGCGCCGCCGAGGACGCCTACGCGGCCGAGCTGCTGAGCTGAGCGGAGCGATCCTCCGGATCGCTGTGCCTCGACACGAGTAGCATCGCGCGCATGCGGTGTGGCGCATGCGGCAGCGAGCAGCCGGAGACCGCCCGCTTCTGCGCGACGTGCGGTGCTCCCCTGCTGGTCGCATGCGGGAGCTGCGGTGCCGAGGTGCCGCCGGGTGCCCGGTTCTGTCCGTCGTGCGGCCGGCCGTTGGCGCAAGCCGAGGATCGCGAGGAGCGCAAGCTGGTGAGCGTCCTGTTCGCCGACCTCGTCGACTCGACGGCGTTCACGGAGCGCCTGGATGCCGACCGCCTGCGTTCCGTGCTGGGAGCCTACTTCTCCGCCGTCTCGTCGACCGTCACCGCGTGGGGCGGCACGGTCGAGAAGTACCTCGGTGATGCCGTGGTCGCGGTGTTCGGCGTGCCGCGCGTGCGCGAGGACGACGCCGCCCGTGCGATATCGGCGGCGGCCGAGGTCATCGACCGGGTCCGGGCCCTCGATGACGACCTCGCGCCGGGACTGGGTCTCCGCCTCGGTGTCCGGGTGGGCGTCACCACGGGTGAGGCGATCATCCAGACCGGTGCGCGCTCGGACGAGCCGGTGATGACCGGCGAGGCTTCGACGCTCGCGGCTCGGCTGCAGGCCCTGGCGGAGCCCGGGAGCGTCCTCGTGGGAGAGCGCACGGCGGCCCTGGCCGGTCCCGGGTTCACCTTCGGCGACCCGACGCCCCTCCAGGTCAAGGGTCGCACGGAGCCGGTCGTGGCTCGCCGGCTCCTGGCGCGCCTGCCGGGTGCGGAGCCGACCTCCCGAGGGAGGCTGTTCGGGGCGGCGATGGTGGGTCGCGAACGGGAGCTGGCGGTGATGGCCGGATCCCTCGACGACGCCATCTCCGAGCGGAAGCCGCGAGTCGTGATGGTCTCAGGTGCCGCAGGCGTGGGCAAGAGCCGTCTCGTCCGCGAGCTGGTCGCCACCGCCACCGCCGAGCGCCCGGACCTGCTCGTGGTCCGGGCGCGCTGCCCGGCGGTCGGGCCCGGTGTCACGCTGTGGGCGCTCGCGGAGGTCGTGCGCGCGACCAGTGGCATCTCGCTCGACGACCCGGCGCCCACCGCGACGGCCCTCCTCCGGGAGTCGGTCGGGCGCGTCATGCGCCAGGCAGGCGATCCGACCGATCCTGCCCCGACGCTGTTCGCCCTTGCCACGACCGCGGGCATCGGCATCCCCGAGAACCCCCACGCCGAGCTCCGGCCCGCCTCGGTGGCGCGGGAGCTGCACCTGCACTGGCCGCGCTATGTCTCCGCGCTCGCCGCCGCCCGTCCGCTGCTGCTGGTCATCGAGGATGTCCACTGGGCGAGCCCGATCCTGCTGGACATCCTGGACAAGGTGGCGACGCGAGCATCCGGTCCGATCCTCGTCGTGGTCACGGCGCGGCCGGAGCACGACGGGGTCGAGGCGTCGCTCGGGACCCTGCGGGCGCGGGCGACGGTGGTGCCGGTCCAGCCGCTCGGCCCGCAGGAGTCCGTCCAGCTCGTGGGGCGCCTCCTGGGTCACGCCACCGGACTGCCCGACAGCATCGTCTCGGACGTGGTCGAGGGCGCCGGAGGCAATCCCCTGTTCCTCGAAGAGGTGCTCGCCGAGATGGCGGATGACGGGGTCCTGGCCAGGGACGCTGGCGGCTGGCGACTGGCCCGGCCACCCGATCGACTAGCGATCCCCGACAGCATCCAGGGGGTCCTGGGAGCCCGCATCGACGCGCTCGACCCGGACGAGAAGGCCCTCCTCCAGGAGGCCGCCGTGGTCGGACGCATCTTCTGGCCAGGCCCCCTGCGGACCGCGGGGGGCGGCACCGAGGGGGTGCTGCTCGACCGGCTGGAACGACGCGGGCTCATCACCCTGCGGCCGACCTCATCCATCGGCGGCGAGCTGGAGTACGCGTTCAAGCACGCGTTGCTGCGCGATGTGGCCTATGCCGGGTTGTCGAGGCGCCGGCGGGTGCGTGCGCACGCAGCCGTCGCCGACTGGCTGGGCTCGGTCGCGAGCGACCGTCCCGACGAGCTCGCAGAGCTGGTCGCGTATCACTGGGCCGCAGCCATGGCGGATGGAGGCGCTGGGTGGGAGGACGATGCTGCCGGCTTCTCGGCGGTGCGCGAAGCCGCCTTCGAGGGCCTGCTGCGCGGTGGTGCGGTCGCTCGGCAGCGATGGGCGACCGAGCGTGCCCTCGCGAATCACGCGGCGGCGCTCGGGCTCGCACGCTCCGACATCGAGCGAGCCCGGGTGGAGGAAGAGGTCGGTGACGACCACGATGCGGCGTATCACGGCGACGACGCGGTCCCGGCCTGGCGACGCGCGCTGGAGGCGCGCCTGGCATCGGGCACCGATGCCGACGTGGTCGCGCGCCTCTGCTTCAAGGCGGCGTACATGGGCGCCATCCGCTGGGGCGGGTTCAGCCAGCCCATGGACCCCGCGGAGATCGACCGACTCGTGGACCAGGGCCTCGACGCCATCGACGGGCTGCCGAGTCCTCATCGGCCGTGGCTCCTCGCAGTGCGAGCCGCGACATCGTCGCGCTGGGCAGCCTTCCATCTTCCCGACCCGGTCCCCATCACCGAGCGAGCGATCGCCGCCGACACGGCCTTCGCCAGCGCCCAGGGGTCCGGCGACGCGTGGCTGTCGTCCCTGGCCATGCGTGCCCTCGTGGGCCTCCGGATGATCGCCGGCGATGCCCCCGCCGCCATCGAGGCGTCGCGGCGTGCGTCCGCCATCGCGGATGACATCGAGTCGGTCGGGCTGCGCCACGTCTACGCGTACATGGCCGCGATCTCACTGCTGTGGAACGCTGGTGAGGCGGAGGTCCAGCTGCCGCGCCTCCGGGAGCTGCAGCACGCCGCGTACGACCTCGACACCCACGAGGTCCTCCACTCGACGTGCGCGGTGATCTCGGCGCTCGGCCAGCTCGGGCGATGGGACGAGGCGCTGGAGGTGATCGCGGAGCACGAACGGCAGTTCACGCTGGAGGCGGACATGGCGTGCCCGTATGTCCGCGGCGGGCTGCCCGCAGCCGCGGCCATCCTCGCGCGGCGCGGCGACAGCGTGCGTGCCCGCGAGCTGCTGTCACGCCTGCCCAGCGTGGGCTGGCCCGTGGGGCTCGTGGAAGGGCTCACGGCGCTGGCGCTGGCACGCCTCGAGGACCCCATCTCCGCGCGCGACCTCGCGGCCTCGGTGATCCCGACCGGGCGACGCAACTTCGCGGAGGAGCCACCGTTCGAGCTGCTCGCACTGCTCGAGGCACAGGACGCGCTCGCGGACGAGCACGGGCTCCGGGCCACGCTGGAGCTGGTCCGCGAACGGAGCGGCGAGATGGCGCTCCTGGGACCCAGCGCGGACCTGGCGGAGGGCCGCAGCGCGGCGCGAGCGGGCGAGGCCGCACACGCGGCGACGCTGCTGGACCGGGCGGTCGGCGGCTTCGATCGATTGGGGGCGGCGTGGGAGGCCGCGCGTGCTCGTGAGGCGCTCGCCGCTGTCGATGCCGATCGCGCGGAGGGGCTCCTCGCCGCGGCGCGCACGACCTACGACCGGCTGGGCGCGCAGGTCGACCTGCGCCCTCTCGACCCCAGAGCGGGCACGGTCGACGACCCAGACGGG
>JBEVIK010000128.1:0-4836 GCA_040510715.1 Candidatus Limnocylindrales bacterium | reverse complement strand
TGCCCCAGGACCGGATCACGCGACAGCACATCGCGCGGCCCGCGCTGCTGCCCGTGGTCACGATGATCGGGCTCCAGGCGGGCGCGCTGCTCGGCGGCAGCGTCGTCATCGAGACGGTGTTCGCCATCCCCGGCCTCGGCAGTCTCGCCTTCCTCGCGGTGTCGAACCGGGACCTGCCGCTCATCGCGGGCATCGTCCTCGCGGGCACGATCCTGGTCATCGTCGTCAACCTGATCGTGGACCTGAGCTATCGGCGCATCGACCCGCGTGTGACCGACGAGCGTCGTGGCGAAGGGGCCGGATGACGGCCCGACCCCGCGACCCATGACCAGGAGCGGCTGGATCGGGGCGATCGGCCTCGGCGTGCTGGTCGGCGTGGCGCTGCTCGCGCCCGTGCTGGCGCCGGGCGACCCGCTGGACATCGTCGCGCGGGCGCTGCTGCCCCCATTCACCGATCCGCGCTTCCCGCTGGGCACCGACACCCTGGGTCGCGACGTGCTGGCCCAGGTCATCCACGGCGCACGGGTGTCCCTGATCGTGGGTATCGCAGCCGCCACGGGGGCCATCCTCGTGGGCGCGGCGGTGGGCACGCTGGCGGGCTTCCTGGGTGGCCGCGTGGACTCGGTCCTCATGCGCGTCACCGAGGCGTTCCAGACGGTGCCCACGTTCCTGCTCGCGCTGGCCCTGGTGAGCGCGTTCGGTGCCTCGCTGGCCAACGTGGTCCTCGCCATCGCCATCTCCTCGTGGCCCGCGACGGCACGCCTCGTGCGGGCGGAGGTGCTGTCGCTCCGACAGCGCGAGTACGTCGACGCGGCACGCATGGCAGGGCTGGGTCCCATCGCGGTCGCGTTCCGGGAGGTGCTGCCCGGAGCGCTCCAGCCCGTGGCAGCGCTGGTGGGCATCACGGTCGGCGCCGCGATCCTGGTCGAGTCGGCGCTGGCGTTCCTCGGCCTGTCCGATGCCAACCTCGTGAGCTGGGGCGGCATGATCGCGGACGGTCGGTCGGTCATCCGCACGCTGCCCTCGCTGGTGGTCATCCCCGGCGTGTGCGTCGCGCTCGCGATCCTCTCGGTGAGCCTGGTCGGGGACGCGGCGGCAGCGCGGCTCGCGCCCCAGCGGCAGCACGCCACGTGATCGATCCGGCCCTGACAGGCGAGACCCGGACCGCCGACCCGGCGGCGCTCGAGCTGCGGGGGCTCCGGGTCCGGTTCGGCCCCACCGATGACACCCAGCAGGGGGTGCTCGCGGTGGACGATGTCGACCTGGGGGTGCGCCGCGGCGAGGTCCTTGCCATCGTCGGTGAGAGCGGATCGGGCAAGAGCACGCTCCTGCTCGCCATCGCAGGGCTGCTGCCCCGGAGTGCCGCTGTCGAGGGCGAGGTGTGGCTCCACGAGCGGGAGATCATGGGGTTGCCGGAGAAGGAACGGGCACGCATCCGCGGCCGGCGGGTGGGCATGGTGTTCCAGGATCCCGGGGGGAGCCTCAACCCGGTGCTGACCGTGGGCACCCAGATCGACGAGGTGCTCGGCGTCCACCGCGGACTTCGTGGCCGGGCGGCTCGGTCGGTCACGGAGTCGCTCCTCGCGAGGGTGGGCGTGGGCGACCCGGCACGCCGCGCCGACGCGTATCCCCACCAGCTCTCGGGGGGCCTGCGCCAGCGGGTGGCCATCGCGGCAGCGCTCGCTGCAGGGCCGGAGGTGATCCTCGCGGACGAGGCCACCACGGCGCTCGACGCGACGGTGCAGGCCCAGGTGCTGGACCTGCTCGTGGAGCTCGTCGCGAACGAGGGCGTGGCACTCGTCCTCGTGACCCACGACCTGGCGGTCGCGGCCGCGGTCGCGGACCGCATCGCGGTGATGTACGCCGGACGCATCGTCGAGGAGCGACCGGCGGGTGAGCTCATGGCACGACCGGCGCACCCCTACTCGGTGGCGCTGCGGGCCGCTGCGCTGCCGTTCCGACCGCGCGCGGATGGTGTCGACGAGCGGCTCCCGGAGCTGCCGGGCCGGATGCCCCACGCCGGCGGGGTGGGCTGCCCGTTCGCACCGCGATGCCCGCTGGCGGTGGACCACTGCCGCGCTGTGATCCCGGAGCTCGCTCCGTACGAGATGGGCGTGGTGGCGTGCTGGCGTGCCGGCGAGGCACAGGGGTGACCGTCCTCGGCGCCGTGGGCATCCACCGGACCTTCCATGCCGGCGACCGGCTCGTCCAGGCGGTCGACGGCGTCGACCTGTCGGTCGCGTCGGGGGAGGTCGTGGGCCTCATCGGCGAGTCGGGCTGCGGCAAGACGACGCTCGCCCGGATCATGGTCGGCCTCGACCGTCCGACGAGCGGGACCGTGGTGCTGGACGAGCGGCCGCTGCTGCGACCCGACGGCTCGGTGGAGCGGTCGCAGCGGCACCGGGTCCAGCTGGTGTTCCAGGACCCCCACGCGTCGTTCGATCCGCGGCGGACCGTGGGTCGATCGGTCGGTCTGCCGCTGCGCGCAGGGGGCATGGGCCGGACGGCGACACGGGCACGGGTCGCCGAGCTGCTCGAAGGAGTGGGCCTCGATCCGCGGCTCGCGGACCGCCACCCGGGCACCCTGTCGGGTGGCCAGCTCCAGCGGGCGGCCATCGCGCGCGCCCTCGCTCCGGGACCGGATGTCCTGGTGTGCGACGAGCCCGTGGCTTCGATGGACGTGTCCGTCCGCGCCCAGATCCTCAACCTGCTGCTCGACCTGCGCCGGTCGCGCGGCATCGGCATCCTGTTCGTGTCGCACGACCTGGGCGTGGTCCGACGCATCGCCGACCGCGTGGCGGTGATGTACCTCGGGCGCGTCGTGGAGACCGGCGCATCCGAGCCGATCTGGCGACTGCCGCGCCATCCCTACACCCGCGCCCTCGCTGGCTCGATCCCGACCGGCAGCACCACGTGGCGAGCCGGGATGGGCGTGCCACGCCTCGAGGGAGAGCCGCCCAGCCCCGTGGATGTGCCACCCGGCTGCCGCTTCCATCCGCGGTGCCCCATCGCCATCGAGCGCTGCCGGGTGGACGACCCGGTGCTGCGACCGTTCCCACCGGACGTCCAGGTCGCGTGCCACCTCGCGGAGCTCGCCACACCGGCGGGGTGAGGCGCGCGCCGGCGCCCTGCGGCGGGGCGCCATGACCGACCCGGCACGGCGCCACGACGGACCCTGCGGTGGGGGGAGGACTGATGACCGCCCGACGGCGGATCGACCACCACTTGGTCAATACGACCGGCGAACGCGGCGTCAGGTCCCCGGACCAAGCCCACTCGGCCCTCTCTGCGGTCGGCTGTACCCGCTTCTGGTCACCACGACCGGCGAGGCGCCCTCGCCCCGGGTCCCGACGGTCGTATTGACCGCCGGGTGATCAACGGACCGTCGGGGCCCCACTGTGCTCCCAGATCCAGGGCGTAACGACGAAGCACGACCGCGATCGACCGGTGAAGGTCCCCTCCGGGGTCCGTTGTGCCTCGGACAGTCGCGATCCTGCCCGAGATCAGGGCAGTCGGACGAGCCTGTCAGGCCCTCGGTGCCGTTCGCGGGATCATCTCCGTCGATACGCCCGATTCCAGGGCGGACGCCGCGTGCCGCGCCGTGGCCGGCTCCGCTGCAGCCCCGCGCCGCGCCGTGGCCGGCCGCTATCGGGCCTGCGCCCAGCGCCTGAGCCTCGAGGTCTGGCGCACAGCTCCACCAACGACGACGCGGCCGCCGTTGCCGGCGACCGCGCACATGGTTGGAACCGCTGCCCGGCACGCGGCCGGGCGATCTGGCTACAAGCCCTTGACGGCGCCCGTGAGCCCTTCGAGGCCTGCCTTCGCGTCCGCGAAGAACATGCCCGTCTTGGGGTCGATGTAGAGCTCGTTGTCGATACCGGCATAGCCACGGCCCATCGACCGCTTGATGACGATGATGTTCCTGGCCTTGTCCACGTCGAGGATGGGCATGCCCGACACCGGGTTGCCGGACCGTCGCGCGGCCGGGTTGGTGACGTCGTTGGCACCGACCACGAGGGCCACGTCGGCTCGCTCGAACTCGGGGTTGACCTCTTCCATCTCCTTGAGCTGCGGGTAGGGCACGTTGGCCTCCGCCAGCAGCACGTTCATGTGGCCGGGCATGCGGCCCGCCACGGGATGGATGGCGTAGACGACCTCGACGCCACGGTCCTCGAGGACCTCGGCCAGCTCGCGGACCGCGTGCTGCGCCTGGGCGACAGCGAGACCGTAGCCCGGAACCACGATGACCTTCTGGGCGTACGCCAGCATGATCGCGGCATCGTCCACGTTGATCTCGCGGACCGAGCCACCGGGACCGCCAGCGACCGCGCCCTGGCTGCCTTCGCCGCCACCGAACCCACCGACCATGATGTTCAGGATCGACCGGTTCATGGCGTCGGCCATGAGCTTGGTCAGGATGGCGCCCGAGGCACCCACGAGGGCGCCCGCGATGATGAGCACCGGGTTGTTGATGACGAAGCCCGACATCGCGGCGGCCGTGCCCGTGAACGAGTTCAGGAGGCTGATGACCACCGGCATGTCCGCGCCACCGATGGGCAGCACGAGCGTGATGCCGAAGATGATCGCGGCGCCGAAGATGATGATCAGGAGGGTGTTGGCGATGGCGCTGTCGAGCGCGAACACGTCGGCCGCGCCCAGCACCAGGATGATCGTGCCGATGGCGGTGATGGCCGCCACGGCCAGCGTCAGCGGGCGTGTCCAGGGCTTGATGATGGGCTGACCGGACATCACGCCCTGGAGCTTCGCGGCGGCGATGATCGAGCCCGAGAAGGTGATCGAGCCGATGACCGCGCCGAGCACCACGAACACCGATGT
>JBEVIK010000127.1:0-3500 GCA_040510715.1 Candidatus Limnocylindrales bacterium | reverse complement strand
AACTTCGGCAAGGTGTTCGACCAGGTGCCGTTCGGCACGTTCGTGCTCAACTCGCTCATCGTCGCCGGGACGGTGACCGTGGCCCAGGTCTTCACGTGCTCCACGGCCGCGTACGCCTTCGCCCGGCTCCGGTTCCGTGGCCGGGACGCGGTCTTCGCGATCGTCATCGCATCGATGATGATCCCGGTCCAGGTGACCATCGTGCCGCTGTTCCTGGTGATGTCCCGGCTCGAGCTGACCAACACCCTGTGGGCGCTCATCCTGCCGCCCATCTTCAGCGCGTTCGGCATCTTCTTCCTGCGTCAGCACCTGCTGACCATCCCCCGCGAGCTCGATGAGGCGGCCACCATCGACGGCGCGGGTCACGGCCGGATCTACCTCCGGATCCTGCTGCCGCTCTCGGCGCCCGCGCTCGCGACGCTCGCCATCCTGTGCTTCACGTACTGGTGGAACGACCTGCTGCTACCCCTGGTGATGATCAACGACACCCAGACGCAGACGCTGCCGGCCGGGCTCGTCCTGCTGGCGGGCAGGTTCTCGACGGGGTCGCTGGCCACCATCGCGGCGGGCATCACGATGGCGGTGGTGCCGGTGCTCGTGGTGTTCGTGGCGCTGCAGCGCTACATCGTCCAGTCCATCGCCGCGAGCGGCATGAAGCTGTGAGCACCACCCGCGTCCTGCCGCGCATCGATGCGTGGGCCACGTTCGCGTGGACCGTCCGCGCAGCGTGGCATGAGCTCGTGGCCGTCATCGGCGTGAGCGTCGCCTGGGCATTCGCCGGGATGCCGCTCGTCATCGCGCTCGGCAGCGGTGAGCCGTGGCTGGCCGCGATCGCCGCGCTGCCGCTGTGCATCGCGACCACGGCACTGTTCGGGACGCTCGCCGACGTGGCGACGGGTGGCGCGGTGCGTCGCCCGGGACGCGACCGATGGGACCCGACGCTCGGCGCACTCGCCTGGGCCTGGGTCGTGGTGGTCGCGGGGGCGGTCGGCATGGGCCCGTCCGGCGTGCTCGCGGCGTCGCTCGCGGGGGCCCTCGGGATCCTGGTGCTCCCGCTGGCGTTCGCCTACGGGGCGGTCCGGGGACGCAGGGGGGTGGTCGCGCTCCGGGCGGCCATGATCATCGCGATCCTCCATCCGGGGCTGGCGCTCACCTTCGCCGGTGTGGCATGCCTCGCGGCCTTCGCGTGCGTCGCATCCGCCGGTGTGCTCCTGGTCGTCGCTCCGGCGTTCGTGGCGCTCATGGCGTGCCGCGCGGTGGTCGTGCTGCTCGCCGAGGATGAGGCGTAGACGGCACCGGCACGGCGCGCTCGATAGCCTGACCCTCAACGGCGCCCGTAGGCGCCGATGTCGCAGCGGCCACCCTGCGGCCGTCTCCGGCCGCGCTGGTCGTTGCGTGTCGCGCATGGCCCGGAGCCCGCCGCTCCGATCGCGGGGGAGCCGGCGAGGAGGGCGTGGGTGCCGGTCAGGCCACCGTTGTAGCGCAGTCGATCGAGACGCGGATCGACCGCGTCGCGGGGTGTTCCGACGAGATCGCCCGCCACGCCGTCCTGGAAACCGCGGCACCGCGAGGGAGCCGCGCCGATGAGGTTGTGGCCAGCGGACACGAATGACCCCCAGCAGTCATGCCCGTTGCCCGCGATGATCGAGGCGCGGATCGTCACACTTGCGTCGTCGCACTCCATATCGCACGCCATGGAGACCCCACCGTTGCGACTGCCGGGGAGCAGGCCGCCGACGCGGTTGCCGGTGATCGTGGTCGAGTCGATGAGGACCTCCCCTGGCGCACCGGCCCCAAAATCGTTCCCGTTATCGAGCGCACCAGCGGAACCGCCGTTGCCGCCGAGGGCGACGTTCTGGCTGATCGTCGAGTCGCGGATCACGAGGTTGCCTGCGTTGGCTACCCCGCCACCCGCTGACTCGGATTCGCCGCTCACCACCGTGTTCCGGGCGATCGTGGATCGCCGGATGGTGAGCGACCCCGAGTTCACGATCCCGCCGCCCCACGCTTCGGCCCAGTTCGAGGCGACGTTCCGGGCCACCGTGGAGCGGATGATCGTCATCCGGCCGCGGTTGACCACGCCCCCACCGACGCCGGCCCGGTTGTGGCGCACGCGCGTGGCCACCATCGTCATCACCCCGTCGTTGACGATCCCGCCGCCGATGTTCCTCTCGGTTCGCCGGTAGTCGCACGTCGGGTCCGGCATCTTGCCGCATGTGTTCCTGGGACCCGCCCGATTGCGCAGGATCTTGCTCGAGATGAGTGTCAGGGTCCCGGCATTGAGGATGCCGCCTGCGATCCGCGCGGCACCGTGCCGGAACGTCAGGTGCGTGATGACCACCGTCGCCCCTGGCCGCACCCGCAGCACCCGCCCATGGCCACCCCCCGACAGCGTCGCGTGACCACCCCGGCCGTTTATCGTCAGATCCTTGTCGATGACGACGCCCCCGTCACAGCGCCCCGAGATGTCCAGCCGGTCGCCATCGGCTGCTGCCGCGATCGCCCTCGCCGCGGACGCGCGCACGGTGCCCTGGGTGACGTTGCGGATCCGGCAGGGAGCACCGCCCGGCGCGGCACCGGATGTCGTCGCTGGAACCGATGCAGCCACGAGCGCACCGAACAGGAGTAGCGCGGTCGTGGATATCGCCCGCCGCCTGGGCATCTCGCACGTCCCTCGTCCCACCCACCACTGCTGGTGGTTGGAGGCGAGCATGCACCGGGTGTCAAGTGCCCACTCGGCGACGCGCTATGAGGGGCTCGCCAGCATCGCCGGCGAGCCCCTCGGGACTCAGGACCCCGGGGTGCTCTCCGCCGCGGCGGGCACCACCGCTGCAGCCGGCCCGTGGTCCGCCTCGGTCTCCAGGGACGAGCCCTCGACATCGATGCGCGGCAGGATCCGGTCGAGCCAGCTCGGCAGCCACCAGGCTCGGGCGCCGGCGAGCGCCATGACCGCGGGCACGATGGTCATCCGGACCACGAAGGCATCGATGAACACCGCGGTCGCGAGCGCGAACCCGATGGGCTTGACGAACGAGTCCTCCGACAGCACGAACCCGGCGAACACGCCGATCATGATGATCGCCGCCGCGGCCACGACCCGGGCGCCGTGCACGTAGCCGGTGACCACTGCCTCGACGGGCGCCGCGCCGTGGACGTGCTCTTCGCGCATCCGGGTCACCAGGAACACCTCGTAGTCCATGGCGAGGCCGAACACCACGCCGATGAGCACGATGGGCAGCAGGCTCAGGATCGGGCCGGTGACATGGATACCCAGCAGCGACGCACCCCAGCCCCACTGGAACACGGCCACGATCACGCCGAAGGTGGCGATGACCGAGAGCACGAACCCGAGCGTCGCCTTGATGGGCACGAGGATCGACCGGAACACGACCAGGAGCAGCAGCATCGCCAGACCGATGACCACCAGCAGGTAGGGCACGAGCGCGTCGGCCATCTTCTGGGAGATGTCGATGTTGAGCGCCGTCTGGCCCGTGACAGCG
>JBEVIK010000126.1:0-5944 GCA_040510715.1 Candidatus Limnocylindrales bacterium | reverse complement strand
CGGGGCGACGATGACGTAGTGGCCCTCGCGACCGTACTCCGGGCGATGGTGGCTCGACCAGCGCGTGAAGCCCCTGAGCCGGTCGACCGGGACCAGCGAGTGGGCGCTGAGGCCGCGTCCCCACGCCGGGCTGTCGCGCCCTGCCCACGGATCCTCGATGTACACGTGGGTCACCTCGAAGTCGTCGGTGTATGCCGGGTCGGCGGTCGCCCGGAACCCGGACATCACCCACGCGTGACGACCCCGCCACACGAGCAGGCCGACCGGCTTGCGGGTGTAGCGCATCTGCCGTGCCGCGATCCGCAGCGCCTCCTGCTTGCCGGGCGCGGAGAGCTCGCCGTAGGGTCCGTGGCCGAGCTCCGTCAGGCCACCCGCCCAGCCGTACGTCGAGGCGCCGGGTCGGCGCTCCTCCCAGGGGCTCACCTCCCGGGCGAGGTCGTACAGGTCCTTCTGGGTCCGCCGGGAGCGGTCGGGCCGGCCGCCCTCGATGATGTTGATCATCATCTGCATCGAGGCGCCCACGCACCAGCTGCTGGTGAACTGCCGGACGTGGTCGCCGCGCCGGTACAGGTCCATCCGGAAGGCACCCTTGCGCGGTCTGGGCCGGAGCCGGAGGCCGGCCACATCCGACTCGCCAGTGGGGCCGAGCGTCGGCGCTGCGGTCGCCGGTGGCGCCAAGGTCGGGCCGGTGAGGCCGTCGGCGATGGTCGCCGGAAGCGCGGCGAGGCGGGAGTCGGCGGGGACCAGGGCACAGCCACCCAGGATCATGAGCCCCACGAGGAGGGCGACGAGGCGGCTGGCGGTCGGTCTCACGGGATCGGACATGGCAGGGAGGGCGTCACCTTACTCCGTATGCCCTCGATACGCTCCCGACGGCCCAGTCGGATCCCGGCGGGTCAGGGCGCGGCATCACCCGGCAGCTCCACGGTGGGACCGGACGGTGGCGCGAGGAGCGTCGGCTCGGGGGTCGCGAGCGCCCGCAGCGTGGCGTTGGCAAGCCGGTTGGCGACCCGGTCGAGGTCGGCGAAGCCCACGTTGGCGAGCACCACCACGTCGATGTCCTCGGCGGGCAGCCGGTACATCACCGACACGAAGCCCCTGAGCGAGCCGCCGTGGCCATAGCCCGGCCGCCCGGCGAGGGTCTGGGTGCGCGCCCCCAGGCCATAGCCCCGGTGGCCGAAGTCGAGCATCCGCGCGAGGGCCTCCGGCTCGAGCACGTCGCCCTCGTAGAGCGCCATCTCCCAATCGAGCAGGTCGCGCACGCTGCCCTCGATGGCGCCCGCGGCCCACGCGACGGACGCGGTGGAGGTCGTGGGCCGGAAGTCGGTGCCGTCGGACCACTCCCGGAACCCGCCGCCCTTCTCCTTCCAGAAGCCCTTGGCGCCGACCAGGCCGACGGGCCGGCCGACCTGCTGGAACACGCTCTCGTCGAGCCCCAGCGGCCCCAGCACCTGCTCCTCGACGAGGTCGGCGAGCGGCCGGCCGGTCACCTTCTCGAGGATGCGGCCGAGCAGCACGTAGTTGGTGTTGGAGTAGCTGAACCCCTTGCCCGGCGGGTTGGTGCGCTTGCCGGTCAGCGACAGGATCTCCCGGGGCGTCCACTCGTGGAGCGGGTCCTCGTACACGCGCTCGGGATAGTCCTCGTGCTGGAAGTAGTCGAAGATCCCGCTCGTGTGCGCCAACAGCATGCGCACCGAGATCCGGCGCGCCTGGGGGTAGTCCGGGAACCACTTGACGATGCGGGTGTTCAGGTCGAGCGCGCCCTCGGAGGCGAGCCGGAGCACGAGCGCCGCGATGACGGTCTTGGTGATGCTGCCCCACGCGAACGGGGTGTCCGCGGTGACCTGGGGTCCGTCGGGCCACAGCACCCCGGTCGCGCCGTACCACACGGTGCCATCCGGCAGGCTCACGGCCGCCGCGAGCCCGGGCGCGCCGACCTCCGCGGCCATCGTGGCGAACGCCCGGTCGAGCCGGCGCTGCGCCGCCGGGACCGGTGTCGGATGGGTGCGCGCGGGGTCGATGGTGGGAGCGGGCGTCGGCACCGCCGTCGCGACGGGCGCCAGGCTCGGCACCAGGTCGCTGGGATCGGGTGCCCCGGTCGCGATGATGGATGGCTGCGGCAGGCCTGACGCCTCGGCAGCGGCGGCCCGGGCGGGCCCCCTGCCGCTCGGCATGAGACCGGGCATCGCGACCAGCACCAGGAGTGCCAGGGCCACGATGATCACCAGTGGCCCGACCGTCGCGAGGGCGCCGGGCGTGGCCAGCCGTCGGTGCGGCGTGCGCGGGGTGGTGCGCGTTCGAGGCTGGGGTCGGTCCCTGGACCGCCGGGAGGTCACCACCGGGCGATGGTCGCACGGGGAGCGCGAATGCGCCCGTGGGGCGCGGATCAGGCTGGGCTGGGTACCTCGGTGAGTGCCTCGGCGCCATCGGTGCGTGCCCGGGACCCACCGGGTCGTGCGACACGCCGTCGCTCACCCTGACGCGCTTCCTGGTCGTGAGCGGTACGCCCGACCGGGGGCATGGTGCTGCGTGCCAGGTCCGCGACCGACGCCACCGTCGCCTCGTCGAGGACGGTGGGCGACTCGGCGATGCGCCGGACCGCCCGCGCCTCCCGGAGCACGGGGATGCCGGCGACGCTGCGCCGGAGCAGGGGCAGCTCGGCGCGACGCATGCAGATGACCGGCGTCACCCGGACCCGGCCGCCCGCCAGCTGCGGAGCCAGCGCGGACGACACCGCGCGCAGCTGGCCCTGGAGCCGGGGACCGAGCGCGAGGCTTCGGCCACCGACGACCACCGCGTCCCCGCGCACTCGGACGCGCCCGGCGACATCGACCATCTCGACCAGGTACACGCCGCCCGGACCGATGACGAGGCGTCGCACGGTCCCCGCGAACCCGGGCGCGGCACGGTCGTGGAGGATCACGTAGCCCGCTGCAGCCAGGTCATCGAGCGTGATGCGCTCGTCACGGTCCAGGCGAGACCGCCGGACGAGGACCGCGACGACACCACCCAGGATGGCCGCGATGAGCAGGAGCCCCAGGAGGGGCGCTGTCGGCACCAGCAGCGCGAGCGCCGCGATGGACACGATCCCCGCGAGCGGTACCAGGCGCGCCAACGGTCCCCGCGGGCGCGTGCCTGCACGGCGTGGCGCGTCGGCGTCGGGGTGGGCTTCGGCGGCTGGGCTCTCCGGCCCGTCGGTCGCCTCGGTCGAGGTGGGCATCTCCCTCATGCAGGGGCACGATGGGTCATCGGCGACGGGCTGGGGAGTCTGACGTGGGTAACGCCTCCGCGCGGCGAAGGTACGGGACGGTCGCTCGTCGGCCTATCCTTCGGGGCGATGTCCGAGCAGGCCGAGCCCGCCACCGACGCCCCCCGCGTGCCCATCGATGCGGAGCGCCTGAGCCCCGAGCAGGCCGAGCAGGTGGCGGCCCAGCGCGAGGTGGCCACACCCACCCATCGGGTGGTCTCGCAGGCGATGGAACGGTTGCTCTACCAGCCGGTGCCCGTGCTCGACCAGGGCTTCGTGCGGGTCGTGGACTACATGGGCGACGACCACGCCATCGTCCAGGCGGCGCGCGTGTCCTATGGCGCTGGCACCCGGACCGTGCGCTCGGATGCCGGGCTCATCGACTACCTGATGCGGCACCAGCACACGTCGCCCTTCGAGATGTGCGAGCTCAAGCTCCACGTCAAGCTGCCGGTGTTCGTGGCGCGCCAGTGGATCCGGCACCGCACCGCGAGCGTCAACGAGTACTCCGGGCGCTACTCGGAGATCGCCGACACGTTCTACGACCCCGACCCGGCGGACATCGGCCGCCAGTCGGCCACCAACCGCCAGGGAAGCGCGGGCGCGGTGTCGCCCGAGGTCGCTGCCGCGGCGCGGGAGCGCTGGCGCGATGACGCGGCGCGTGCCTATGAGCACTACCGGTCGCTGCTGGACGCAGGGGATGACGCGGTCGCACGGGAGATCGCGCGCATCGGGCTGCCGCTGTCCCACTACACCGAGTGGTACTGGAAGGTGAACCTGCACAACCTGCTGCGGTTCCTTGCCCTGCGCATGGACGAGCACGCGCAGACCGAGATCCGGGCGTACGCCACCGCGATCGGCTCGATCGTCGCTGCCTGGGTCCCGCTGACGTGGGCCTCGTTCACCGATCACCAGCTGCGCTCGGTGCGCCTGTCGGGCAGGGCGCTCGTGACGATGCGGGAACGGCTCGGCGGGGAGCGGCTGGCCTTCGAGGACGCAGGCATGTCCGCGGGCGAGGCGCGCGAGCTGCGCCGCGCACTGGGTCTCGACCCGGGCGCGTAGGCCCGGTCGGCCGGTGGCCGGTTGCGATGCGTTCGTGATGCGTTCGTGATGCCCAGCCCGCTCGGGCGCGGCGGGCTGGAACGCGTCCAGGTCCATGCTCCGTGTGTCCGGCACATCAAGTAGCGGAGGTCCACGGCATGCCGGCCAGGTCCCGACACATGACAGGGGCGCATCGGATCATGACCGATGCCCAGGAGCGGTGGCACGCAGGGACGTGCCTCCGTCATCTGTCCGTGCCGTGCGTCGAGCTGGCGGCCGCCCATGGGCCCGGGTGAGCGCCTCCGGGGGCAGGCACCCGGTCCTGTCCGCCCCGAGCAGGCCAGCCCGGGGGGCCCACCCGGTGGGCTGGATCGCGCGGATCGCTGGCGCACGTCCGTGACCCGCCAGGCGACGATGCTGGTCATCAACCCCATCGCGGACGCGAGCTTCGTGCACCGTTGCAACGAGGCGATGCGCGCACACCCCGACCGTCCCGACGAGCTCCAGGCCACGCTGCGGGAGGGATATCCGGCCGCGGTCGTGCGGCCCCGCTCCCTGTCCGGCGAGGTCACGTCCATCTGGTACGTGTATCGCGATGGACACTGGGTATCATCCACGTGACGCATACCGAGGGGGTGGATGGACGAGCTGGCGGAGGACCTTCGCGCGACGACCGACTCGATCGCGCATGATGCCGAGCGGCTCCGTGAGCTCGAGCTGGAGAAGGCCTCACTTGACGTGGACGATCCGCGCGTCGAGGCGCTGTCCGCGGAGGGCAGGCGGCTGGGTGAGCGGCTGGCGCACAGCACCCGGGCGGAGGAGCAGCTCGCCCGACTTGCCGCCGACGAAGGGAATGCGATCCGGCGGGACTGAATCCATGACCCGCATGCGCCGTGTGGCCCTGGTCCCGACCCCGTGAGCGACGAGGGACGTACCGCGACCAGTGACGCCCTGGCGTCGCGTCCGGCGATGTCGGACGAGCGGTACGGGACCATCCTCCAGAACATCCAGGGCTACGCCATCTACGCGGTGGATCCACAGGGCCTCGTCACGGAGTGGGCCGAGGGGGCGAAGCAGATCAAGGGCTACGAGCCTTCCGAGGTCATCGGCCGCGACTGCGCCATGTTCCACACGCCCGAGGCACGGGCCGCGGGCGAGCCCCAGGCCATCCTCGATGAGGCGGCCCGGGCCGGACGCGCGGAGCACGAGTCATGGCACGTGCGCAAGGACGGCAGCCGGTTCTGGGCCCACGAGATCTGCACCTCCATCCGTGATGAGACCGGCCAGCTCCTGGGCTTCACCAAGGTCAGCCGCGACATGACCGTCCACCGGATGCTCGAGCAACAGCAGGAGGAATCGCTGGCGCGAGAACGCGAAGCCCGCGAGGCGGCCGAGGCCTTCATGGCGGTCATGTCCCACGAGCTGCGGACACCCGTGACCACCATCTACGGCACCGCGTCGCTCCTGACGCGCGACCCGACGCGGCCGGATTCCCGCGACCTGCTCGCGGACATCTCGGACGAGGCGGAACGGCTGCTGCGGATCGTGGACGACCTGCTCGTGCTGTCACGCGTGGAACGGGGCGTCGTGGTCCTGACGCCGGAGCCGATCGTGGTCCGGCACGTCGTGGCGGACGTCCTGGCCATCGTCCGACGC
>JBEVIK010000125.1:0-3340 GCA_040510715.1 Candidatus Limnocylindrales bacterium | reverse complement strand
AGGTGCGTCCATAGATGTGCAGTCGAGACGGGATCGTGCCCGGGTCGACGCCGCCGAACGTCCAGGCCGCGTACCCGACCCCGATGACCGCCGCCACCACGAGCAAGACCGCGATGACCAGGATCCACTCAGGGCGACCCGACCGTGAGCGCACGGCACCTCATCCTCCTGGGCAGGTCGCGGATGCTACCGCAGGCCATCACCGGAGGTCGTGGACGATCCAGACGTTGGGGTCCAGGTACGTGCCCAGGTCGACGTCGCGGTCGATATGGACCACCGCGGCCGCCCGAGGCACGATGTGATCGCCGCTGTCGGGGAACACCATGCCGGTCCACGCTTCCCACTCCGCGACCGTTCCCGTGATGCGCATCGATGCCGGCTCGGGTCGGACCATCCGGCCACCCGCCCGGACATGCAGGCGGATCCACGGATCGAACGGCTGGCCGTCGGCTCGCGTCCAGCGCGCGTAGCGCTCGATGGGCGCCAACGGATAGCGCTCCTTCCAGGTCGGCCGGACACACGCGATGACGGCACGGTGGCCGTGCGCTCGGGCGACGCCGCACATGGCCTGGAGCATCAGGTCGGCGAGGCCGGTCCCGCGACGCGCGGGATCCACGATGACCTGGAGCGCCCCCGTGGTGTCGGCCGGGATGCCGTCGGCTAGACCCGCCACGGCGCCGAGCATCTGTCCGTCCACGCCGGCGGGCAGCCCGTCGTCCGTGCCGTCCCAGGTGAGGAGCGAGGTGTTCGCGGTCGCCGCGATCGCGTCGTCCCCGTCGAGCAACACCAGCTGGCTGTCGGGCCAGTCGTCCGTGGTGTGGTCCCAGTGCTCGTTCATGACCGGGTCGTTGAGCATGAACTCAGGCCACCCGGCCACATTGAAGTCACCCATGGGACCAGCGAGGTCGGGCCGCGTGGCGATCGAGACCAGCCGGTGTCCCGCGGGCAGGCTCAGCCCGGGCAGCGTCAGCGCGTCGGCGGCGAGCATCCCGGATGCCTCAGGCGCCGATCCGGTCGCCCAGCCGCGGGCGCAGCACGTCCGGCACCCGCACCGTCCCGTCGGGGTCCTGGTAGGCCTCGAGGATCGCCGCCACGGTGCGTGCCAGCGCCAGCCCCGATCCGTTGAGCGTGTGCAGGATCTCCGGCTTGGCACCGGGCTCCGGTCGCCATCGGATGTTCATGCGGCGTGCCTGGTAGTCCCGGAAGTTGGAGACCGAGCTCACCTCCAGCCAGTCCTCGACACCGGGCGCCCAGACCTCGAGGTCGTACTTCTTGGCCTGGGTGAAGCCCATGTCGCCGGTGGCCATCAGCTTGACCCGATACGCCAGCCCCAGCCGCTGGAGCGCGACCTCGGCTCGCTCCGTGAGCCACTCCAGCACGGCACCGGAGTCCTCCGGGCGTTCGAAGCACACCATCTCGACCTTGTCGAACTGGTGGACCCGCAGGATGCCCCGTGTCGCCTTGCCCGCGGCGCCGGCCTCCCGCCGGAAGCACGGCGAGTACGCGACGTAGCGGATGGGCAGTCGATCGGCCTCGATGATCTCGTCGCGGTGGATGTTGGTGACCGGGACCTCCGCGGTGGGCACCAGGAACAGCTCGTCCCGGGTGACCGCGTACATCAGGTCCTCCTTGTCGGGGATCTGCCCGGTGCCACGCGCGGACGCGCTGTTGACGAGCGCCGGTGGCCAGATCTCGGTGAAGCCGTGCTCGCGGGTATGCAGGTCGAGGAAGTAGTCGATGAGCGAGCGCTGGAGGGCGGCACCCGCGCCCCGGTAGACCGGGAACCCGGAGCCCGCCACCTTGGCCCCCGCGGCGAGGTCGATGATGCCCAGCGCCTCGGCGACCTCCCAGTGGGGCCTCACCACCGAGCCATCCGCGCCCGCGTGGGCACGCGGCTCACCCCAGGTCCGCACGATGATGCTCGCGCTCTCGTCACCCACGGGCACGTCCGCGTCCGGTGGGTTGGGGATCTGGAGCAGCAGGTCCTCGAGGCGTGCCTCGACATCGGTCACGATGGCATCGAGCCCGCTGATACGCTCCCCCAGCGCCGTCGATCGCGATCGCAGGTCCGCGACCTCGGGGCCGCTCGGGGCGGCGCCGCCCTTGATGGTCGAGCCGATGCTGTCACTGAGCGTCTTCCGCAGGGCCCGCAGCCCGTCCGCCTCACCAAGAGCCTCTCGGCGCTGGCGGTCGAGGGCGAGCGCCTCCTCCACGCGAGCCGGGTCCTCGCCCTTGGCGATGGCACCCTGACGCACCGTGTCGGCGTCGTCGCGCAGGCGTGGCAGCCCGACGCTCACTGGTCGGGCCCTTGCTCGGCCACCTCGGAGGGGGTCCGGAGCGGCACCTCGCCCGCCGCGTCCCGCAGGCGCTGGACGACGAACGCGCGATCGAGGCTCGCCAGGAGCCAGCCGGCGCGTGGCCCGTTGGTCCGGCCCAGGAATGCGAGATAGATCGCCGCGAAGGCATCGCCGGACGAGACGCCGTAGGTCTGGGAGGTCCCGAAGATGAGGTCCTGCCACGCCACGCCCGAGTCGGGCGCGGAGCCCTCCGCCGAGGCGGCGAGCGAGTCGAGCATGATGCGCTGGGCTTCGGTCAGACCGGTGACGCCGTCGGGCAGCGTGTCCTGGACCTCGACCCTGTAGCGCTCGGGCGCGAAGGACTCCAGCCACTCGCGTGCGACGCGCACGCGCTCATCGAGGATCGCCCGCTCGACGTCGTCGAGCGGTTCGCCCTTCTCCGCGGCCATCCGCTCCGCGACATCCACGCCGGGCACCTGAACCAGCAGCGCGAGGTGGCGGAAGGCGGGCCGGAACCGGGCGGCCTCGACGGCGACATCGGCATCGGGGTCCACGAGGCTCTGGCGGAGGATGGCCGCCGGGTCCGCCGGCAGCTCCCCGCGCGTGGGCTTGCCGGCGACCGCGGCCGCGATCCGGTCGAACTCATCGAACAGGCCCGGGATGGTGTCGCCCTCGGGATCGAACTCGATGGCGCGCTTGGGCTTGTGGCGCAGGAACAGGAAGCGCAGCAGCTCGGGTGGCAGCAGCTCCGCGATGCCATGCGCCGTGGCGCCCGTGCCCTTGGAGGTGGACATCTTGCGGCCGCCGATGTTGAGGAACTCGTATGCCACGTTCAGCGGCGGCTCCCGATGGAACACCTCGCGGCTGATGGCGTCGGAGCGATCGCGCGACCCACCCGCGGTGGCGAGGTCCTTGCCGCACCCCTCGACCGTGATGTCGAACAGGCTCCATTTGGCGGCCCAGTCCACGTTGAACGGGAGCTTGACGCGACCCATGCCCGGCACGACCCGGCCGCTGTTGCCACAGCCCTTCGCCCACGCGAC
>JBEVIK010000124.1:0-11921 GCA_040510715.1 Candidatus Limnocylindrales bacterium | reverse complement strand
CACGGCTTCGACCCGATCCGCTACGTCATCGCCATGGAGGACCTCGCGGACCTGCGGGTCTGGCGAGGTGCCCTCAACGACGGCGAGATCCACGCCGAGGCCGCGGAGACCCTTGGCACGTACGTCGCGCGCATCGCCTTCCACACCTCCGACCTGGGCATGGACCCAGAGGATCGCAAGCGACTGGTGGCCCGGACGGTCAATCCCGAGCTGTGCCGCATCACCGAGGACCTCGTGCTCACGGAGCCCATCCGGGTCCACGAGCACAACCGCTACGACCCCGCGCTGGAGCCCGTGGTCGCGGCGCTGCGCGCCGACGCGGCGGCGATCGACGGGCTGTCGGTGCTGAAGCACCGCTTCATGACCCGCGGCGAGGCGCTCATCCATGGCGACCTGCACACGGGCAGCGTGATGGTGGGTGGTGGCCGGACGGTGGCCATCGACCCGGAGTTCGCGTTCTACGGACCGGTCGGCTTCGACCTGGGTGCCATCTGGGCGAACGCGGTCATCGCGACGGTCCGGGCGGTGCTCCTCGATCGCCCTGCCGACTTCGAGGCGCATGTCGAGGGCATCGTGGCCGAGTCCTGGGCGGCCTTCCAGGACGAGCTCCGTACCCTCTGGCCGTCACGCGCGGACCCGTCGTTCACCGACGGCATGCGCGCGACCTGGGAGCGAGCCGTCTGGGACGACGGGCTCGGGTTCGCGGGCGCCAAGGCGATGCGCCGCATGGTCGGCTTCGCGCATGTCACGGACATCGAGAGCCTCGAGCCGCCACTCCGGCTCCGGGCAAGCCGCATCGTGCTGGCCATCGCCCGGCGCCTCCTGGTCCGGCGGGACGACATCACGACCCCCGATGACCTGGCGGGCGTGGTCCGGGCGGCCATCGACGCGACCGGCTGACCGGCCCGGGACGTGGACGGCCGGTGGAATACGCGCCGCCGGTCGTGGGCGGCGCACCCGGTGGACGTGGACGAGATGGCCCTCGATGGTCGGTGTTCGTGGAGCCATCCGACACCCTCGGCCCGCCCCCGGCCCAGCGGTCCACGATCGGGTCGCCCGATCCCACGGCCCGTCCCGACCAGGGACCGACCCGCCCACATCGCGTGACACGCTCGGCACGTGCGCGCCACGGCCCCATGACCCACACCGTCCACCGCATGATGACGGTGACGGGGTGAGAAGATATCGAATACGTACCGTCCAGAGGGAGTCCCGATGTGAAGCTTTCCGTGATGCAGAAGAACCTGGCCCGCGGCCTGTCGACCGTGAGCCGTGCGGTCAGCAGCCGCAGTTCCCTGCCGGTGCTGGCCAACGTCCTGCTCCGCACGGAGGATGCCGGTCTCAAGCTGACCGCCACCAACCTCGAGATCGGCATCACGTCCTGGGTCCCCGGCAAGATCGAGACCGAGGGCGCGCTCACGGTGCCCGCCCGGTTGCTCACGGATGTCGTGGGTGGCCTGCCGGCGGGCGAGCGGGTGGATCTCGAGGTCGAGGGCACCACGCTGTCGGTGCGCGCCGGCCGCTTCCAGACCCACCTGCGGGGCATCGATGCGGACGAGTTCCCGGTCATCCCCGCAGCCGGCGACCGACCGACCACGCGGGTCAGCCAGAAGGTGCTCCGCAAGGCGCTCTCGGAGGTCACCTTCGCGGCGGCCAGCGACGAGGCCCGGCCCATCCTGACCGGGGTCCTGACGCGGTTCGCGGGTGAGCGGCTCACGCTCGCCGCAGCCGACAACTACCGCATCGCGGTCAAGTCCATCGACGTCCTGTCGCCCGTCGAGGATGTGAGCCTGGTCATCCCGGCTCGCTCCTACGTGGAGCTCATGCGCGTCCTCGCGGACACCGATGACCCGGTGGACATCATGCTCGCGCCCGCGCGAAGCCAGGTCATCTTCCATGTCGACACCATCGACCTGGTGAGCCGGCTCATCGACGGCCAGTTCCCCAACTACCAGCAGGTCGTGCCCACCAGCCACTCGAGTCGCGCGGTCGTGGACCGGGACGAGCTGCTCAAGGCCGTCAGGCTCTCGGCGCTCATCGCGGCAGGCGCTGCGAACGTGGTCAAGCTGCGCATCGGCGAGGAGGGATCCGCGGGTATCACCATCGCCGCCGCGGCGGACGTGGGCGATGCCGAGGGCCAGGTCGAGGCCGCGCTCGAGGGTGACCCCGTGACGGTGGCGTTCAACGCCCGCTACCTCACCGAGGCGCTCCAGAACGTCGACGCGGACCGCCTCGCGCTGGAGCTCAACGGTCCACTCTCGTCGGGTGTCTTCCGGCCCACCGACGATGCCGACTACGTCCACGTCATCATGCCGGTCCGGACCCCCTCCTGAGACTCGAGCACCTGAGCCTGCGCGGGTACCGCAGCTACCGCGAGCTCGAGGTCGACCTGCCGCCAGGACCCAACGTCGTGGTCGGGCACAACGCCGCAGGCAAGACCAACCTCCTCGAGGCCATGGTGGTGCTCAGCCGGGGCGCATCGCACCGGACCACCACCGACCAGGAGCTCATCGCGTGGGGTGAGCCGCTGGCGCGCATCGAAGGCCAGGTGAGCGGCGGGCGCAGCGTCCCTGAGACGGTCGAGGTCGTGCTCGTGACACCGGGCGCGGTGCCCGGAGCACGCAAGCGCATCCGTGTCAACGGCGTGCCCCGTCGTGCCAGCGCCCTCGCGAGCGCCCTGCGGACCGTCGTGTTCGCTCCCGAGGACATGCTGCTCGTGGCGGGCGGGCCGTCGCTCCGCCGGACCGGGCTCGACGCCCTCGTGGCGCAGCTGGTGCCGGGTGCCGCAGCAGCGATGGCGACCTACGCGCGCACCCTCGTCCAGCGCAACAACCTGCTCCGGCGGATCCGCGAGGAGGCGGCGGCGCGGGACGAGCTGCGGTTCTGGGACGAGACGCTCGTGACCGAGGGCGGTCGCATCGTCGGCTGGCGCACCGAGACCCTCGCGAGGCTCGCCGATCCGCTCGCGGACTCGCATGCCGAGATCGCTCCCGGTGAAGGGCGCCTGTCGGTGGTGACCGTCACCAACGCCCCGGCGAGCGGCGACGAGACCGCAGAGGACGCGTTGCGGAGGCGGCTCGCGGAGACCGCCGAGAAGGAGGTCTGGAACGGGGCGACGCTCATCGGGCCGCACCGGGACGACATCGCGTTCCAGCTCGACGGCCGGGACCTCGCGGGGTTCGCCTCGCGGGGACAGCAGCGAACGGCCATCCTTGCCTGGAAGCTGGCCCAGCTCGACCTGCTCACGGTGGCTGGCGGCGACCCTCCGCTGCTGCTCCTGGACGATGTGTTCAGCGAGCTCGACCCGCAGCGCCGGGCGCACCTCGTGCGGCGCATCGGGGGCCTGCCCCAGGCCTTCGTGACCACGACCGCCTTGGAGGACCTCGACCCGGCGCTCGTGCGCGCCTCCACCGCGTGGCGCGTGGAGCCCGGCAGGCTGGAGGTCGTGGCATGAACCGGCGGCCGATGCGCCGGCTGTCCGACCTGCTGCCCGAGGCCGTGGCCGCGCTGGGCATCGGCGATGAGCTCGCCGCGGCGGGTCGCGAGCGGACCTTCGAGTCGCTGGTGGAGGAGCTGGTGCCGGCCGCCGCGGGCCGGTGCGCGCTGGTCGAGCTCCGGCCGCCCCAGCTCATCGTGCGAGCCGACGACCCGGCGACCGCCCAGGAGCTGCGTCTCCATGGCAGCGCCCTCCTGGCCGCCTTCCGGACCGACCCCGGCACCCCTGGTCCGACCGAGCTGCGGGTCGTCGTTCGCCTCGGCTGAGCGGTGGGTGTCGGTTCCTTCATGAAGCGTTGACCGGGTCTCTGCCGGTTCGGCGGTAGACTTGCCGCCCATGGGTCCCCGCCTCGAACTCAAGCACGGTCTCGTCCCCGAGGCCGACCGGCTGTCCGATTCCGCGGACGCGACACTGGTCACGGAGCCCGCGACCGGTTCGAAGGTCCGCTCCAAGGGCAACCTGTATCTCGTCGTCAGCTCGTCCCGCATCGGCGGCCGGGCGCGGGAGGCGACCCAGCTGGTCGCCGAGACCGTCCGCCGCGAGTACTACTACGACGAGTCGGCGGGTGTGCCCATCTGCCTCGAGAAGGCCGTCCGGAGCGCCAATCGCAAGCTGCGAGGCAGCCGCGAGGGCAGCGGCCTGCCCCCCGGCGGCATCGGCATCGCGATGGCGGTCATCCGCACCAATGAGCTGTACGTCGCGACCATCGGCGGCGCCGAGGCCTATCTCGTGCGCGCCGCACGGCTGCTGGTGCCCGACCACACCCAGCAGCCGGGCCTCCCGGCGGACGACGCCCTGCGCGTCGAGGTCTGGCGCGGGGAGATCGCGGTCGGCGACTCGCTCCTCCTGGTGTCTCGCAACCTGACCGAGGTCGTGGGCACCGAGGAGCTCAAGAACGCCGTCGTGACGCTCCATCCCCAGTCCGCGGTGGAGCACCTCCACCACCTGTTCGTGGCAGCGGGTGGCGATGGCCCCGACGCGGTCCTCGCGGTCGAGGCCACCGAGCTCGCGCCGACCCGCGCGGACCGCCGCCTCGCCCCGGTCTCCACGAGCACCGACGCGTTCGCGGAGATGCCCGGCGGCCCCATCCCCGGCGGCGACCAGGTCGCGGGAGCGGCGACCGCCATGTCGGGGGCCTTCGGTGGTGCCGCCACGGCGCTGTCGGGCGCTGTCGCCGGCGTCTTCGACCGGATGATCGACCTGATGCCGCGACGCGACCGCGCAGCACGCAGCATCCCGTCGCGGGTGTCGCGCCGCGAGTCCCAGCGTCGGGGCGCCTTCGCCCTGCTCGCCCTCCTCGCGGTGGTCCTCGTCCTGGGGCTGGGCGTCTGGATGCTGCCGCGAGGTCGCGAGGCGGACATCAACACGGTGTCTGCCGGCGAGGCGGCGTTCGTGACGGCCCAGGAGACGGCCGACGAGGGCACGCGGCTGCTGAGCGGCGATTCCGTCCAGGCCACGACCCTGCTCCAGCGCGCCTGGCACGACCTCGAGCGAGCGACCGCCGCGGGGATCCCCGCTGAGCGGACCGAGCCGCTCGCACAGCAGATCCGGACGAGCCTCGACCAGCTCTACAAGGTCGGGGCGCCCAGGACGCGCGCGCTCTGGGAGTTCGAGGAGCCGACGGACATCAAGGCCATGACCGTCGGGCCGGATGGGGGCGTGTATTTCATCGCGCCTGCGCGGCAGGGCCGGGGCGACTCGGTGTGGCGGCTCAACAAAGGCCACGACCGGGTCTTCGAGATCATCCAGACCGGGGACTCGGGGTCGAGCGGCGGCTCGGAGATGGGCCGTCCGAGACTGCTCGCCATCACCGCGCTCGCGAGGCCCGAGCTGCTCATCGTGGACGACAACAGCGCGCTCTGGCGCTGGCGCCAGCTGGGTGACAAGAAGGACGGGTCGCTGATCCGCCGGCGCATCGGCGGTGATGTCGTGTGGGGTGACGACGTGCGGGACATCAGCACCCTCGTCCGCGGCAACGACGGCGTCTACAACCTGTACGTGCTGGACCCCGACTCGGACCAGATCCACAAGTACCCACCGACGCTCGATGGCAGCCGCTTCGCGGAGCCCGAGAACTACCTCGTGACCGCCAACGAGAGCGTCGCCGACTACGTCAAGCTGTTCATCGACGGGAGCCTGTACACCCTCACGCCGGACAACGTGGTCAAGCACTCCTCGGGACGCAAGGTGGACATGCGCCTCGATGACCCCCCGGACGCGGACGACCTGCGCCCGGGGCATCGATACCGGCTCATCGACGGCACGAGCCCCGGCCGGCTGTTCATCTACGACGAGCAGTGGGGACGCATCCTGGTGTTCCTCAAGACCGACGGGTCGTACCTCGAGCAGTGGACGACCAGCGGGCCGCTGCCCTCGATGGAGGACGTGCGCGGCATGTACGTGACCCAGGGCGGCAACGCGCAGAAGCCCAAGACGCCCGTGGTCACGTGGGCCACGCCGAACGGCATCTACGAGAGCAGACTCACCCAGACGAACGTCGACCTGTCGGCGACCCGTGCACCCGAAGGCACTCCGGGAGCGGACGAGTAGGACGACCGGGAGGTGATGGACATGACGTCTGAGGTCACCGAGGTGATGGTCGAGAGCGTCCACGTCCACGCCGACTCCGCGCAGCACGTGGTGCTGCTGCGGGAACGGGACGGCGAGCGGTACCTGCCCATCTGGATCGGGCCGTGGGAGGCGAGCGCCATCGCGTCACGTCTCCAGGGGATGCTCCCCGAGCGGCCACTGACACACGACCTGTACACCCGCACGCTCGTGGAGCTGGGCGTGCGCGTCCGCCGAGTCACCGTGAGCGAGCTCACCGACGACACCTACCGAGCGCGCATCCTGCTCGACCAGGACGGCACCGAGTACGACATCGACGCACGTCCCTCGGACGCCATCGCCATCGCGCTCCGAGCGGACGCCCCGATCTTCGTGGCGGACGCGGTGCTCGACCGGGTGGGGCTCCTGCCGGGCGCCGAGCAGGAACGCCGGCTGTCGATGTTCCGCGAGTTCGTCAACTCGCTCGAGTTCGACCTGGGTGGCGGACCACCGGAGCGGGACCCCTAGCCCTCGGCCGTCCCCAGCGCGGGCTCGCCCGTCGTCAGCGCCTGGTCCCGGCGCAGCCAGAGCGCGATGCGCAACCGCCAGAAGTCACGGACCGCGCGCAGCACCACCCGAGGGTCGGCGCCCGACGCGCGCCCGGCAGGGCGCGGATGATGGGGCACGCCAACCTCCACCACGCTCCGCTGGGTCGCGCGAAGCTTGATAAGCAGCTCCGCGCTCAGGAACGCGCCCCCCGATTCGAGGCGGATGCCCTCGAGCGCTTCGCGCCGGAACAGCTTGCAGGCGCAGTCCACGTCTCGCAGGCGAAGGCCGAAGAACAGGCCCAGGCATGCCCGGTATGTGCGCGCATAGGCCAGCCGGATGGCCGGATCGGCACGCTTGATGCGGTAGCCCACCACGACATCCGGATCCGACTCCCGGTCGTCGCTCCGGGTGTCCACGGCCGGTCCCATCCGGTCGAGCAGCAGCCCCAGGTCCGCGATCCGGAACTGGCGGTCACCATCGGTGAAGCACACGAGGGGGAAGCGGGCGGCCCCGAAGCCGCTCCGGAGGGCCGCGCCGTAGCCCCGGTTGACGGGGTGATGGACCACCCGCACCACATCGGGGTGCTCCGCGGCGAGCCGGTCCGCGATGGCCCCGGTGCCGTCACGGGAGCCGTCGTCCACGCAGATGATCTCGAACCGCTCGGCGAGTCGTGGCAGCTCGCGCAGCGCCTCCTCAACGAGTGGCTCGATGTTCTCCGCCTCGTTGTGGGCAGGGAAGAACCAGCTCAGCGAGGCGCAGCGGGGCGCGGTCGTCCGCGACGGCGCATCGGCCGCCAAGGGGGTCGCTGGGAGGGCCACGAGGGCATCGTACACGGGCGACCGGGATGGGCCCCGGCGCGGGACGTCCTCGCCCGTCAACGCTCCTGGACCACGAGCCACACGCTGCCGCCGGGGAGGTCGGGCACCTCCTCCAGCTCGAACCGCTCACGGTACGGCGGCAGGTCGTCATCGAGCCGGATGAGGTAGACGGGCCGTCCTTGGGCGAGGTACCCGGCGATGACGTCCCCGAGGTCGCCGAGGCCATCGTCGAGCACGTCCCGGTCATCGATGATGGTCATGTCCGGGCGCTGGCCCCGCGCCCACCGCTCGTACCACAAGGGGGTGGAGTAGCTCCACCAGCTGACGACCACCGGATCGGGCTCCAGCTGCGGCAGCAGCGCATCCACCCACTCGCGTGCCCAGGTGTCGTCCGAGGCATCGGCGGCACCGAAGCGCACCGGCAGGGGCGCCAGTGCCCCCAGCAGCAGGCCGAGGCCGACGACCGCAGTGATGCCCGTGCTGAGCCAGCGAGGCGGCGAGCCCTCGGAGGGCACGACGGAGCGCCAGCCCTCGACCACGATGGCCCAGGCGGCGTCAACGGCGAGCGCTGCCCACACCACGGTGACCAGGATGGGCACGAGGTAGTAGCGCTCGATGTCCGCGTTCTCGTAGCCCAGCAGGAACCACACCGGGATGACGAACCACGGGATGGTGAGCACCATCAGGCGCGGGCGGCGGACGATGCCGGCCAGCACCCCGAGGAGCGCGAGGGGCGCCGCGTAGCCCAGCTGGTGGGCGATGACGCCCCACACCTGGTCGGCCGCCTCCCCGATGCTCGGCCACTCGTGGAAGGTGCCCCGGAACTGCTCCCCCAGGACCAGGTAGCGGAAGCCGCCGGTGACACGTCCCAGGTCATCGGTGCGGATCCAGTCCGCGGGGTGGGCGTAGTCGAGCGGCGGGTCCATCGCAGATCGGATGGGCAGGTAGGCATAGATGAGCACGGTCGTCGCGACCACCGCCACGAGACACGCCAGCACGAGCCGCCACTGCCGCCACAGGATCCGCGGCGCGACGGCCAGCACGAACAGCACCACGCCCGGCGCCAGGAGCAGGGTCAGGGCGTGGTTGCCGAGGGAGATGCCGAACACGACCGCGGCGCCGACCAGCCAGTGACCAGCACCCCGACGCCCGGCTCGCTCACGGCTTGCCCAGGCCAGCAGCAGCACCAGCAGCAGCGCGCCGAGGAACAGGTGGAACGCGTGGGGGTCGGCGCGGACCGCGTTCTCCCACGCGATGGGCGCCACGGCCAGCAGCGCGCCCGCGGCGAGGCCGATGACCGGGCGGCGCGTCACCTGGACGACCGCGACGGTGGTCAGCGCTGCTGCTCCCGACACCAGGAGCGCCGATGTGAGGTTGGCGCGCAGCGCCGGCTCGCCGACCGGCGCGAGGAGCACCGAGGTCAGCCACAGCAGCAGCGTGTAGCTGGGATAGCCCGTGGGGTGGGCGATGCCCAGCGTCGAGCCGATGGTCTGGAACTCGCCCGTGTCCCAGAAGCCGAGACCGGGCATCAGCGTCCGCAGGTCGAGCAGTAGCGAGCCCAGGAACACGAGGACTGCGGGCGCGGCGTACGGCAGCGCGCGCCGCACCGGCCCCGGATCGCCGGTGTCGATCCACAGCCCCGCCCCGCTGGCCGCGGGCGGGGCTGTCACCACCCGAGCTCCACGCCCCACATGACGCCCCACGCGTTGACGACCACCGATGCGCCCACCAGTAGCCATGCCAGCAGCCAGCCGACCCGGGAGCGGCGCGACTCGGCGATACCCAGCGCCACGAGGATCATCGCGAACGGCGCGAAGTCATTGCTGAAGCGGTAGCCGAACTGGACCCAGCCCTGGCTGAAGTGGGCCAGGTCCGCCAGCGCGATGCACAGGACCGCGATCGCGGCGCCCGCCACCACGCGACGGCGCCAGCCGAACCAGAGCGCCGGGATGGCCAGGAGATAGGCGGGGGTCGTGAGCAGGATGCTCAGGCCCACCGGATCGGGGCGCAGCGGGCACGGGGAGGACGTGTTGACGAGCTGGTCCAGCAGGTCGGTCGTTGGCTCGCACGGCGCACCGTCCTCGGTCGCGTTGATGGGCGGGCGCGCCAGCAGGATGGGCGCGTTGACCGGGATGTAGCGTGGGTCCTCCGTGCCCCAGTCGTCGTGGTACAGCTCGGGGACCGCGCGGTACTCGACCTCGCGCAGATGGTCGTAGGCCGGGTGGAACACGTGGCCCGTCGTGGCCAGGTTGTAGGCGAGCAGGAACAGCAGCGGGATGACGCAACCGATGCCCGCCGCCACTGCGCGTCGGAGCCAGGTCCCGCCCGGGCCCACGAACGCGAAGAAGGGCGCCCCGAACACCGCTGTGAGCCGCCCCAGGCAAGCGATGCCGAACAGGAGGCCGGCGCCGATCCCCCGCAGGGGGACGTGGCCCGGCAGCGCGCGCCCGACGCCGTCCTCGACCTCCCGGTGCTCGGCATCGAGTGCCGCGGTGATGGCCAGGAACAGGAGGGTGCTCGCCGCGACATGCGCCTGGAACCAGGTGGTGCCGAGCATCGAGGCGTACCACGCGACGGTGCCGAAGCCATACGCGACGGTGGCCAGGAACGCCGCGTCCCGTCGCGGGGTGACCCGGGTGAGCATCCGGAAGCACAGGCCGACGTTGATGCCCCCCAGGACGGCGAAGACCAGCGCTCCCTGGGTCGCGAGGCCCCACACCGCCACGAAGGGCAGCAGCACGATGGCCGGCAACGGCGGGAATGGGATGAGCGCCCGGCCGGGCTCCCACGGCAGCCCCAGCCGTTCCGTGAGCAGCCGGTCGCCGAGGTCGAGCACGTCCTGGTAGTAGGCGTTGCCGCGGATGCCGTCCTCGACGGGGTATGCGATCGCGGCCCGGCCTTCCAGCCATGCCTGGGCCTGCCACACGAAGTGGTCGTAGAAGCCCCATCGGGTGGGGTTGCTCCAGATGTAGACGATGGTCGCGACGACCGCGAACGCGACCGCGATCCAGCCCGGTCCGATGAGCCCCAGCAGCTGCTCGAGGGCGCCATCCGAGCGTCGTGACAGCCGATCCGCTGGGGATGCGTCGATGGACCGCCGGCCGGTCGCGAACGGCCCCGTTGCTATACTCGCGGTCACCTCGTCGCCCTTAATCCCCTGGAGGCCGGTCCGGCTTGATCACGTCCCCGGCACGTGGAGCCGACCGGGTGGTGGGGGTCCCCGGCCCCCCGCCGCGAGCCCTGGCAGCGTCCACGACGCTCGTCGTCCTGCTCCTTGGCGCCCTGGCCCTGCGGCTCACTATCGCATACATCCTGTTCCCGGCTTCGGGCTTCGAGTCGGACATCTCGACCTACGTCTCGTGGGCGCTGACCATGGCCCGCGAAGGACCGGGCGGCTTCTACGCGAATGCCGGGTTCATCGACTACCCACCCGGCTACCTGCTCGTCCTGTGGCCCATCGGCCTCGTCGCCGACGCGCTGGGCGGCGGCGACCCGGGGGCGATCGCGACGCCCCTCATCAAGCTCCCGGCGATGCTCGCCGACATCGCCGTGGGTTGGCTGCTCTACCGCCTCGTGCTGGGCTGGACGTGGCCGTCCCGCCGCGCCGAGGCGCTCGCCCTCGGTGCCGCTGCGCTCTACGTGCTCAACCCGGTGACCTGGTACGACTCGGCGCTGTGGGGCCAGACCGACTCCATCGGCTCGCTGGTGCTGCTCCTGGGGGTCGCGGCGCTGGTGCGGGGCAACAGCGAGGGCGCCGCCTTCCTGGGCGTCCTGGCCGCGCTCGTGAAGCCCCAGTTCGGGGTGGTGCTCATCCCGCTGGTCGGCGTGGTGCTCCTGCGGCGCCACCTGCTGCGACCCGGCTCGGGCCCGAGGCACGTGCCCTGGGCACCGGCGCGGCTTCGGGGGTGGCTGGCGCGGGAGCAGGGACCGCTGCGCATCGTCACCTCGGGCGTCGTGGCGCTGCTCGCGTTCCACGTGCTCGCGTTGCCGTTCGGGATGGGCATCCCGGACTACCTCGCGCTCATGGGTCGGACCGCTGCCGGCTACGAGTACCTGACCGTCAACGCCTTCAACCCGTGGGCCCTCGTCGGGCTGGAGGGCAACGAGGCACTCGCGTGGGCGATGCCCTTCTGGCAGTCCGACCTGGTGCCCGTGGTGGCCGGCGTCTCCGCCTTCGCCATCGGCGCGCTGCTGCTGGTCGGGGGGTTCCTGTACGGCCTCGGGAACGTGCTGGTGCGCGACGCGCGGGTGACCATCATCGTCGCGGCGATCTTCCTCGCGATGACCTTCTTCGTGCTCCCGACGCGGGTGCACGAGCGCTACCTGATGCCCGTGTTCGCGCTGGTGCCGCTGCTCGCGGTCACATCACGCTCGTGGCTGGGGGTGCTCGTGGGGCTCTCGGTCGCCAGCCTCATCAACCTCCACGCGGTGCTGACCTACGACCTCTGGGGCACCGACAACGTCACCGGCCTGCCGCTGGCCGAGGCGAGCCGGACACCCACGTTCGTGGT
>JBEVIK010000123.1:0-6295 GCA_040510715.1 Candidatus Limnocylindrales bacterium | reverse complement strand
CCATGAAGTCTAGGAGGAAGGTGAGGTTGTGACAAGTCGCGAGCCGGTAGGCGAGCAGCTCGTCGGCCCGGAACAGATGGGCCAGATAGGCGCGTGAGAAGCCCCGGCACAGCCGGCAGCGACAGCCCTCCTGGACGGGTGCCGGGTCGTCGAGGAAGCGCGCATTGCGCAGGTTGAGGCGGCCCTCCGGGACCCACAGCGTGCCGTTGCGCGCGACTCGGGCGGGCAGCACCGAGTCGAACATGTCCACGCCCGCGTCCACCGCGTCGAGGATGTCCAGCGGGGAGCCGAGGCCCATCAGGTAGCGCGGTCGCGGATCGTCGGCGAGCAGGGGGACGACCACGTCCAGGGCCGCCCGTCGCTCCTCGGCCGTCTCATCGCCGGCGAGCCCGCCGATGCACAGGCCGTCGAAGGGCATCGCGGCAAGGATCCGCGTGGACTCGGCGCGCAGGTCCGGCTCGAGGCCCCCCTGGATGATGCCGAACAGCGCCTGGTCCGGGCGTACCTGCGCCGCGAGGCACCGCTCCGCCCAGCGATGGGTGCGCGCGGTCGCGTCGGCCACCTCCGCGCGGCTCGACGCATGGGGCGGCACCGGCTGGTCGCAGCACACCGCGATGTCGGAGCCCAGTGCCTCCTGGACCGCGGTGGCGTGCTCCGGCGTGAACCGCTGGGGCGACCCATCGATGTGCGAGCGGAACGTCGCACCATCCTCGTCGATGCGCCGCATGGCGCCCAGGCTCACGACCTGGAAGCCGCCCGAGTCGGTCAGGATCGCGCCGTCCCAGCCCATGAACCGATGCAGCCCGCCCAACCGTCGGATGCGCTCGTGACCGGGGCGCAGGGCGAGGTGATAGGTGTTGGCGAGGATGATCGACGCGCCGATCTCGTGGAGGTCATCGGGGTCGAGCGCCTTGACGGTGGCATTGGTGCCCACGGGCTGGAACACGGGCGTCCGGACATCCCCGTGGGGCGTCGCCAGCACGCCGGTGCGGGCCCGGGTGGCGCCATCGACGGGTGGCGGCGTCGTGATCCGGAAGGTGACGGGGCGGGCAGGCGCCAGCACGCTGGTCACGCGATCTCCGCCCGTTCGGTGGCGAGCGCCGCGACGGCGAGGGCGACCACGAGGTAGGCGCCCGTGACGAGCACGGCCTGCTCCAGCGGCACGGGGCGCAGGAGCGCCTCGGACAGGTCGCTGGGCAGCGACGAGGCGGCTGCGCTCAGGACGCTGTCGCCGATGCTGAACGGCAGGTACTGGTACCACTGCGTCTCGCGCTGGGCGAGGCCGCCGCCGAACCCGCGCCCGATGGACATGACGGTCAGGATCGTGGCGAGGATCGACTCGCCCAGGAACAGGATGATGCCCACGACCACGCCCGCGACCTGGCTGCGGGTGAGCACCGCCACGGCGTAGCCGATGGCGGCGCGCTGGAGGAGCACGAAGGTGCCCAGCACCAGCGACATCCACAGGGTCTCGGTGCCCGTGGTGCCCAGCAGCGAGCCGGGGCTCACCGAGGCCAGGGATGCCGCTCCGAACGTGAACAGGATCCCCGCGCCGTAGGCGATGAGCACGCCCACGATGAGCGCGATGGCGATGCCGATGGCCTTGGCCAGGACATACCGGGAACGACCCTCGCCCCGCGCCACCACCACCCGCAGCACGCCCCAGGTCCAGTCCGCGCCACCGATGGCGGCGGCATACGCGACCGCGAGGAGGCTGCCCAGCCCGAACACGAACTGGTTGATGACCGCGTACGCGTTCGGGAAGCGCACCACGAGACCCACGCCCGCGTTGTCCCCGTCGCCGGTCCGGGAGCTGAGGACGCCGATGAGCAGGTACACCAGCGCCATGAGCGCGACCAGCACGCCCAGCACGACGTAGCCCGCCCAGCGACGCCGCAGCTTGAGCAGCTCCGCGCCGACGAGCCGGATCACCGGGTGCCTCCGGGCTGGCCCCAGCCGGCCGGCGGCCCGGCTGCCTCCGCCACGTCCATGCCCGCCCCGGCTGTGAGCGACAGGAACACCGACTCCAGGTCGGAGGTGCTCTCGATGCCGGCAGCGAAGACGCCCGCCTCGGCGAGCGACCGGTTGACATCCGCGGCGCGCTCGGCGGGCACGCGCACGATGACCCGGCCCGTGGGCTCGCCGTCGATGACATCGGGCTCCACCGGCGCGCCGGTCGACGCGAGCGCCTCGACGGCCCGGGCGACCGCGTCGGGGCGTACCCGCACGCGCACCTGGGCACCGCTCGAGAGCAGATCATCGAGCCGGCCCTGGCTGACCAGCCGACCCCGATCGATGATGCCCACGATGTCCGCGAGCTGCTGGACCTCGGGCAGGATGTGGCTCGACACGAGGACCGTCTTGCCCTGGTCGGTGAGGTAGCGCAGCAGCTCGCGCATCGCCACGATGCCCGCGGGATCGAGGCCGTTGGCGGGCTCGTCGAGCAGCAGCAGGTCAGGGTCGGACAAGAGCGCGAGCGCGATGCCCAGCCGCTGGCGCATGCCCAGGGAGTAGGTGCGCACCTTGTCCTTCGCCCGGTCCGTCAGCCCGACGGCCTCGAGCACCTCGTCGGGACGCGATCGGGACGCGGCAGGCCCGGTGGCGCCGAAGACGCGCAGGTTGTCGCGGCCCGACAGGTAGGGATAGAACGCGGGGGTCTCGATGAGCGCGCCGATCCGCGCGAGCCGCTGCCGGTCACGCCACGAGTACGGCTCGCCGAGGACATCGATGCTCCCGGCCGTAGGGCGGATGAGCCCGACCAGCATCCGCAGGGTGGTCGTCTTGCCCGAGCCGTTGGGTCCCAGGAAGCCGTAGACCTTCCGGTGCGGCACCTGGAGCTCGAGGCCGTCGACCGCGAGACGCGGCCCGTAGCGCTTGGTCAGGCCGTGGGTGACGATGGCCATGCCATCGCCGGCAGGGGTCGCCGTGGTCACGCGGGCGAACCGGTCGGAGTATCCGAGGCGGTCCTGCCCTCGGCGGTCACGCCGTCCCACAGCCCCGGGTCGGTGCGATCGAGACGCCGCGGGGCGGGGATGTCGTAGCCCAGCCGGCCCAGGTGCTCGCGCGCACGCTCGGTCGCGATACGGCCCTGCGGGGTCCGGTCGAGGAAGCCCAGCTGGAGGAGGTACGGCTCGTACACGTCCTCGATGGTGTCGATCTCCTCACCGATGACCGCCGCGATCGCCGCGGCGCCGACGGGGCCCGAGCCGAACTTCTGGATGATGGCGGCGAGCAGGCGGCGATCGGTGGCGTCGAGGCCCTCGTCGTCGATGTCCATCGCGGCGAGCGCCGCCTCGGCCTGCTGGGGCGTGATGCGGCCGTCGCCCAGCACCTCCGCGTGGTCACGCACCCGGCGCAGCAGCCGGTTGACGATGCGTGGCGTCCCCCTCCCCCGGCGGGCGATGGCGAGCACCGCGTCGGGCTCGATGGCGACGCCCAGGATGCCGGCGGAGCGCCAGACGATCTCCGCGAGCTCGTCCTCGCTGTAGTAGTCGAGCCGGTACACCGCCCCGAAGCGGTCACGCAGCGGCGCGCTGATGCGCCCTGCGCGGGTCGTGGCGCCGATGACCGTGAACGGCTTGAGCGTGAGGCGCAGGCTGCGAGCGCTCGGGCCGCGGCCGATCATGACGTCGATGGCGAGGTCCTCCATCGCCGGGTAGAGGATCTCCTCGACCGCGTGGGAGAGGCGATGGATCTCGTCGATGAACAGCACCGAGCGCTCGTCGAGCCCCGTGAGGAGCGCCGCGAGGTCCCCCGGTCGCTCGATGGCAGGTCCGCTGGTGGGCCGGATGTCCACGCCGAGCTCACGCGCCACGATGTTGGCGAGGGTCGTCTTGCCCAGACCGGGCGGGCCGTACAGCAGGACGTGGTCCGCCGCCTCCCCGCGCCGCTTGGCAGCCTCGAGCAGGATGGCCAGGTTGTCCTTGACCGTGGCCTGCCCGATGTACTCGGCGAGGTGATGGGGGCGGAGGCTCGACTCGGTGACGTCCTCGTCCAGGACCGTGCCGGCCGCTGCGAAGCGGGGTTCCTCCATGGATGGCGAGGATAGCATGTCCGGGGTCGCTATGTGAACGGATGTTCCAAGTCGAGGAAGGGCCGGGCGTCGTGCAGGCGCCCCGGGTCCGGCCAGGGCGCCCGGGACCGGTCAGGCCTGCCGGAGCACCTGGAGCGCCCCCTTGACGCGATCCTCGAGCGATGCGTTCGCGGCGAGCGTCGCGACCGCCTGGCGTGCAGCCTCCCGGGCCTCGCCGGCGGTGTAGCCGAGCGCCTGGAGCGCGCCCATCACCTCCGTCTCGGAGGAGCCCACCGCACCCGGTCCGGCTGCACCGGCGGCGATGGCACCCCCCGCGGCGACCTTCTCCTTGAGCTCCAGCACGATCCGGCCGGCCAGCCGCTTGCCGACCCCCGAGACGGCGGTGAGCACCGCCTCGTCACCCTGCAGGATGGCGAGCTGGAGGTCCGCGACCGGGCGCGAGGACACGATGGCGAGGCCGACCTTGGGCCCTACCCCCGAGACGGTCGTGAGCAGATCGAAGCAGGCCAGCTCCTCGGTCGTCCGGAAGCCGTACAACGCCTGGGCGTCCTCCCGGACGAGGTGGTGGGTGTGCAGCTCGACGGGCTTGCCCACCGAGAGCGCCGCGAGCGTGTTCGGGCCGCAGAAGACCCGGTAGCCCACGCCACCGGTCTTGATGACCGCGGACTCGGTCGTCACCGCCGTGACGACTCCTTCGACGGACGCGATCACGGGCGGCCGGTCACGCGGCCGGGCGCCAGGCGTTGGCGAGGCACACCGCGACCGCGAGCGCGTCGGCGGCATCGTCCGGGCGTGGCAGCACGGACAGCCCGAGGATGGCCTGGACCATGCGCTGGACCTGGTCCTTGGGTGCCTTGCCGTAGCCCGTGACCGCCGACTTCACCTCGTGCGGGCCGTACTCGTGGACCACCAGCCCCGCCTGGGCCGCGGCCAGCAGCACGACGCCCCTCGCCTGGCCCACCGCGAACGCGGTCTGGACGTTCTTGTTGAAGAACAGCCGCTCGACACCCACGACGTCCGGGTGATGCTCCGCGATGAGCTCGCTCACGCCCTGGTGGATGATCACGAGGCGTTCCGGGAGCTCCCGGTCGGGCAGGGTCTCGAGGCACCCGAAGTCGATCGCCTGGAGCCGGGAGCCCTCGCGCCGGACCAGCCCGTAGCCGGTCCTCGCGGTCCCGGGATCGATGCCCAGGACGATCACTCAGGCCATCGCCTCCGCGAGGACATCGTCCGGGATCTCGAAGTTCGCCGTGACGCGCTGGACGTCGTCGTGCTCCTCGAGCAGGTCCACCAGGCGCAGGTTCTGGCGCACCTGTTGGCCGCCCACCTCGACCGTGGACTTGGCCTGCATGGTCAGCTCCGCCGTCTCGACCTTGATGCCGGCAGCCTCGAGACCCTTGCGCACCGCCTCGAGCTCGACGGGGTCCGTGCTGACCTCGATGGGGTCGGCGTCCGTGTCCACGTCGCTGGCCCCCGCATCGATGGCAGCCAGCGCGATCTCGTCGGGGTCGACGCCCTCGCGGGGCACGCTGATGAGCCCTAGCTGCTCGAACTGCCACGCGACGGCGCCCGAGCCCGCGAGGCTGCCGCCCGCCTTGGTGAAGATGGCGCGCACGTCGGCCGCGGTCCGGTTGCGGTTGTCCGTGGCCGCCTCGACGAGGATGGCCACGCCACCGGGGCCATAGCCCTCGTACACGATCTCCTCGAACTGCTCCGCCTTGTCACCACCGCTCGCGCGTTCGATGGCGCGCTTGATGTTGTCGGCGGGCATGTTCACCGAGCGCGCCTTGTCGACCGCGAGGCGCAGCCGGTAGTTGGCGTCGGGGTCGGGACCGCCCGAGCGCGCCGCGATGGCGATCTCGCGGGCGATCTTGGTGAACACGGCGCCGCGCTTGGCGTCGTTGGCGCCCTTCTGGCGCTTGATCTGTGACCACTTGGAGTGTCCGGACATCGCCGGCGATTCTATATGATGGCCCGGCGACATCGACCTCGGACCGGAGCCCGGTCTGCCCGAGGACCGGACCTCCGGACATCACGCGTCGGAGGAGGAGCCACGTGGCGAACGACGAACGGTCGCGCCTGCGCAACCTTGTGCTTGCCGGTCAGGCTGGATCCGGGAAGACCTCGCGGGCGGAGCACGTGCTCCACGCCACGGGGGCCATCGCGCGGGCAGGGCGCGTGGACGACGGAACGGCCAGCCTCGACTGGGAGCCGGAAGAGCAGAAGCGGAAGCTCTCCCTGTCCCTCGCGGTGGCGACGTTC
>JBEVIK010000122.1:0-4407 GCA_040510715.1 Candidatus Limnocylindrales bacterium | reverse complement strand
CGACCTTCCAGCGAGTTCACGAGGATGGTGCCGTCGTCCTGGAGCTCGTACCACACGACCGCCTGGAGCGGGCTGCCGTCCGGGTCGATGGTCGCGAGGGTCGCGTAACGGCCGGGCGCGGACAGGAACTCACGAGCGTCGGCTGCGAGGTCGGCCATGTGATCCTCCGTGGCGGATGCGGCGGCGGCTCAGGGCTTCCGGCCGGTGATGCGATAGATGGTGTTGCCCGGGCCGTAGTCCGAGATGTACAGCTCGCCGTTCGCGTCCTCGCCGAGGGCGCTGATCTGGTAGTCCGTGTCGAGCGCGACCCTCGGCCGCTGGCCCCGCTTGCCCGCCGAGTCGAGCAGGTAGATGCGGCCCGAGCAGTAGTCGGCGAAGACGTACCAGCTGCGCAGGCGTGGGTAACGCTCGCCGCGGTAGACATAGCCGCCGGTCACGGCACACACCCCGTTGCGGTGGGCCAGCGACGTGAACGGCATCGTCAGCTCGTCGGTCCGGCAGCCCTTCGGAGGGTTGTAGCAGACGGGTCCCTCCATCCGCCGCCAGCCGAAGTTGAGCCCCCGGCCCGCCCTCGGCGCCTTCGCGCGGTCGACCTCCTCGAAGCGCCACATGCCGACATCGCCGATCCACATGTCGCCCGTCACCCGGTCGAACGACCAGCGCCACGGGTTGCGCAGCCCGTATGCCCAGATCTCGGGCTTGGCGCCGCGCTGACCCACGAACGGGTTGGAGTCCGGGATCCCGTAACGTGCCCCTTCCTCGCGGCCACGCCGTGGTGAGATGCGCAGCATCTTGCCGAAGATGACGCCCAGGTCCTGGGCCCGGTTCTCCGGGTCGCCCGGGTCGTCGATGTCGCCGCCGAACCCGCCGTCACCGATGGTCACGTACAGCATGCCGTCCGGGCCGAAGTGGATGTCGCCGGCCCAGTGGTAGTCGCGTGGCTTGTACACCCGGATGATGCGTCGCTTGTAGTCGGGGTCGGCTCGATCGGGGTCGCTGCGGGAGACCCGTCGCTCCTCGAGGTTCCAGGTGTGGCCGCTGCCCGCGAACGTGACATAGAAGTAGCCGGTCTCGGCATAGTCTGGCGGGAACGCCAGGCCCAGCATGCCCTTCTCGCCGCAGCAGATGACCCGGCCACGGATATCCAGGAAGTTGCCTGCCTTGCGGAACGTCCCGTCGTTGCGGCGCTTGAGCAGGACGACATATCCCTCCTGCTCCACCACGAACAGCCGGCCGTCGCCGGCGTTGACGATGCCGTTGGCGTTCTCGAAGCCGTCGGCGACCTTGACGAGGCCCACGTCGACGTTCCTGGCCTTGGGCACCCGCGCTGGCCTGGGGGTCGCGGTCGGATCGGGCGCCGGCTCCTCGGATGCCGCCGGCAGGATCGAGGCGTCGGGCGCTTCGGACTCGCCGGGGTCCGGCTCGCCGGTCGTGAACTCGGCCATCTCCGCGATGCACGAGGCATCGGGCTCGACGGACGGGTCGGCGATGAAGTCACCCGCGACGGCCAGCGCGCACGGGCTGGCAGCCAGCGTCCCGTGGCCGATGGCGGGCAGGACCAATCCGTACGAGGTCGTGAGGTTGGAGCGGACCTGGTCCGCCGCGCTCGTCGTGGACCACGGGTCGAACTCGCCGCTGAGCGTGAGCACCGGGACGTCGCTCGTCACGGGGTCATGGATGCTGCCGCCGGCGTCACCTACCCCGAACGTGGCACACGCCTCGACCACCGCGTCACGGTCACCGAGCCTGCCCGACAGCGGCCAGTAGGCGTCGGGGACGCCCTCGACCTGGTAGTCGGTCGCCCCGGCAAGGTCCTGGGCGCATCGCAGCACCCAGGCGAGCACGTCCGCATCGCCGGTGTCACGCGCGTCGGCGAGCAGCTGCGTCGCGATGGGCGCCACGTCGCCCTGCGCCGTCGCCGCAGCGACCGTCCGGGCGACCGCGCCGATGTCCCCGGCATGGACCCGGAAGCCATCCGCGACCGCGCGCACGAGGGCCTCGCCGTCCACGGTCGCCTCAACGGGCGTCCCTCCGTCATCGACCGTGGCGATACCGGGCTCGAGCGCCAGCTCCGCGGCGCCGCTCGCCACGGCGCCACCCAGGTCCTCGATGAGGCTCGCGCACGCGGCGTCCTCCCGGCAGGCCTCGGAGAGCTGGTCGACGGTGGCCCAGGTGTCACGGGCCAGCACCGAGGTCGCCGAGACGGCCGGATCCACGGGCGCGTCGAGCGTGACGCTCCGCAGCCCGGGGGATCCGGCGCGCAGGGCCGCGAGCGCGGCGCGCGTGCCGTCCCCGACGGCGACCAGGTCATAGCCGTCCGTGTAGCCGAGGGCGGCCACCACGGCCGGGATGTCGGCGGCCGCCTCGATGGGATCGAATGCCGCGAGGTCGAAGCCTGCGTCGCGCAGGCGCGTGGCGCACGCGCTCCACGCGGCGAGATGGGTATCGAACGGGGCGCCCTCCGTGATCTGGCCCAGTGCGTCCGCCACGCGCGCCGACTGGTCCTCGCCGCATTGCAGGAACGGCGTGGAGTAGGCGCCACCGCGATGGTCCATCAGCACCAGGTCGCGACCCGGGAACGCGGCGGCGAGGTCCGTCGCGCGTGTGGCCAGGTCGATGGAGCTGCCGTCCGCGCCACCCGCCAGCACCACCACGGGCGCCGCGGATCGCTCACCCACCGCGGGCACCTGGACGACACCCAGGACGACCTCCCGACCCGCGGCTGGATCGGCGTGACGCTGTGGCACCGTGACCTGGCCGCACACCGCGGCGGCGCCCTCGGGCAGCGTCGGCTCCACCGGGCAGTCGGTCAGGCCGAACGCCGTGGTGGGCGTGGGCGCGGTGGCGGCCTGGTCCTGGACGACGACCGGCCCCTGGGCGTCGTCCGACGGGGCTGCGAGCGCGCCGTGGCCGATGGTCCCCGCGAGCAGCATCGAGGTCAGCAGGACGACGGTCAGGCGCGCAGGACGCATGCGGCGGGATCCCTCCGGGTGCGGGGAGCGGGTGGGTGGCCGGGTGACGATACCCGGAGATGCGGCATGGCGCGGTCACCGCACCCCGACGGCGAAGGCGGCCGCCTCTCGGCGACCGCCTCCGGTCGGCTGTGGTCGCGCTGATGGCCTACGGTGCCGCTGAGGCCCCGGGCAACAGCCCCTTGGCGGTGAGGAAGTCGCGCGCGACGACGTCCAGGTCCTCCTGGTCGACATCGGTGCGTTGCTGGAGCGCCATGAGGTCCTCGGTGGTGATGCTCGCGCTCACCGGGTCGAGGATCGACGCCACATCGATGCCCTGCGCCTGGAGCGCTCGCAGGGTGTCATTGCGGATGACCGGTGCGAGCGCTCCGGTGGGCTGGGTCGCCAGGTCATCCTGCAGGACCACCAGGCCGTTGGTCGAGATCGCCGGTTGCGTCGAGCACAGCTCGCCCACCTGGACGCCGCCGCTCACGAGCGCATCCACGATCTCGCCACCGCACGCGGCCAGCTCCGTGACGTTCAGGGTCGAGACGTCGATCCCGTACTTCGCGAGAGCGCCCGCGCAGAGGGGTTGCGTGACGCATTCCGGGGGCAGACCCCATGAGAGCTCGCCGGCCACCTTGGCGAGGTCGCTGAGCGTGGTGAGCGCGTACTGCTGTGCCGTGTCCGCTGTGACGACGAACGCATTGACGTCGCCACCCGGCGTGGCGCCCAGCACGCTCATGTCGAAGGGCGCCAGGCGCGCGGCGAGCGCTGCGACCGTGGCCGCCGTGTCCGGACCGGACTCGCCGGCGTTCCCGTTGATGTACTCCAACAGGAAGCCCACGAACTCGGGCATCGCGTTGATGTCGGCACCTGCCTGGAGCGCCTCCCAGGTCAGGTTCCGGGGACCCGTGAGCAGGTTCCGCTCGACGGTCGCGCCCCCGGCTTCGAGCGCCTGTGCCCAGATCTCAGCCACCACGGCCGATTCGTTGAAGCCAGCCGAGCCCATCTTGACCACGGGGTCACCGACGGGGCCGGACGGCAGTGCGGACTGGGCCTCACCCACCGCGGCGCTGCCCAAGACCAGCGCCAGCGATGCCCCAAGGACCAGCGTGCGGTGTTTCCGCATCGGGTCGTTCCTCCTGATCTGCCCTGTCGCCTTCTGCGACCTCACGGGGCCTCCTGACCCTAGCATCGCGATCGACGCCTTCTGTCAGGATCACGCGGCACGATCGGCCGATCGCGTGACGTTCGCGTGACGGTTCGGATGCGCCGGCCCACGATCAGGCGCCGGGCGCCTCCGACGCGATGGACAGCGTGTCGCGGCGACGGGTCGCGGACCACCGATCGGTGCGCCTGATCCACCACGCGAACCCCAGCTCGACCACGATGGCCAGCAGGGCCACCATCAGGGCACCCGCCCACAGACGCGCGTCGTCCTGGCGCGCGAACC
>JBEVIK010000121.1:0-22371 GCA_040510715.1 Candidatus Limnocylindrales bacterium | reverse complement strand
GAACAGCCGCAGGATCTGCGCCTGGACCGAGACGTCGAGCGAGGACACCGGCTCGTCGCACACGAGGATCCGCGGCCCCACCGCTAGGGCGCGTGCGATCGCGACCCGCTGCCGCTCGCCGCCCGACAGGGACGCCGGCCGGCGCGTCGCGTACTCGGGCGGTAGCCCTACCTGGTCCAGCAGCGCCGGCACCCTGCGCGAGATCTCCCGGTCGCCGGCGCCGTAGAGGGCGAGGGCCTCCGCGAGGCACGCGCCCACCCGCTGCGCGGGGTTGAGCGACGAATAGGGGTCCTGGAACACGATCTGGATGGTTCGCCGGAGATGCCGGCGGTCCGCCGGCGCCACGCGTTCGTAGCTCGACGCGTCGACGCCGTCGATCGTGATCGAGCCGGCCGTCGGCGTCTCGAGGCCCGTGAGACAGCGCCCGAGCGTGGTCTTGCCCGACCCCGATTCGCCGACCAGGCCCACGCTCTCGTTGGCGCCGATCTCCAGCGACACTCCCCGGACCGCGTCCACGCGGCGACCTCGCCCCGCGTCGAACGACTTGTGCAGGCCACGCACCTGGACCAGGGGCGCCGTCACGCCCGACACCGGGGTGGCCGGCTCCGCCTCCCCCGCCGCGGCTCGAAGGCGCTGCAGCTCGGGCCGGATCTCCGAGATCCGGAGGCACGCGGACCATCGTCCGGGCTCGACCTCGACGAGCGGTGGCTCGCGATCACGGCAGGCATCGGCCGCCCAGCGACAGCGGTGCGCGAAGGCGCACCCGGCGACGGCGGCGTCGGGACGGCGGATCGACCCTTCGATCGTGACCAGCTGGGTGAGCCGCCGATCCACCGGTGGCTCGGACAGCAGCAGGCCCAGCGTGTACGGGTGGAGTGGCTCGGCGCCCAGCGCCCGGGCAGGGCCGACCTCGAGGATCGTCCCCGCGTACATCACATGGATCCGGTCGCAGACCGCGAACGCGATGCGCAGGTCGTGGGTGATGAGCACCAGGCCCATGCCCCTGGCCTCCTGGACCCGGCGGAGCAGGGCGAGGATCTCCGCCTGCGTGGTGACGTCGAGCGCGGTGGTGGGCTCGTCGGCGATGAGCACGTCCGGATCGCGTGCCAGGCTCGCGGCGAGCGCGACCCGCTGACGCATGCCGCCCGACAGCTGGAACGGATAGCGGTCGGCGACATGGGGATCGGTGATGCCGACCTCCGACAGTCGGCGGAGGGATTCAGCTCGCTTGTCACCGGGGGCGTCCGGGCCACGCAGCAGCGTCTCGTCGATGTGCCGCCCGCTGCGCTGGAGCGGGTTCAGCATCGTGTAGGGATCCTGGAACAGCATCGCGACCCGGCTGCCGCGGATGGCCCGCAGCCGCCGCTCGTCGAGCGACAGCAGGTCGTCGCCGCCGAACCGGATCGTGCCGCTTGCCATCAGTCCCGACGGCAGCAGCCGCATCACCGCTCGCGCGGTGACCGACTTGCCGCTCCCCGATTCGCCCACGATGCCGACCGTCTCGCCGCGACCCACCACCAGCTCGATGCCGCGGACGATCGGGCGCCGGCCCGCGCTGCCGATGCTCTCTACCCACAGGTCGCGGAGCTCGAGCAACGGTCCGGCGTCCCCAGGCGCCACCGATCGCCCTTCCGTCGCGGGTGCCTGGGTCATGACCGGAGATCCGTGCGACCGGTGCTGCGCTCGTACAGCCAGTCGCCGATCAGATTCATGCTGGCCGCGGTGGCCACGATCGCGATGCCGGGTGCGACCGCCGCGGCCGGGTTCCGGAACAGCAGGTTCCGGTTCTCGAACAGCATCAGCCCCCAGTCGGGCGTGCCGGGCGAGACGCCGATGCCCAGGAACGCGAGGCCCGACAGCGACACCAGCGCGAACGCGAAGTCGAGGAACACGTACGCGAGCACGATGGGCAGCACGTTGGGTCCGATGTGGCGGAACATGATCCGCCGACGCGACAGGCCAAGGGTGCGGGCCGCCTCGACATACGGGAGCGACCGTTGTCGGAGCGCCTCCCCTCGCACGATCCGGGTGTCCGACGGCGAGAAGAACACGACCAGCAGCGCGACCGCCATCCAGTAGCCGCCGCCCACGATGCCCACGATCACGACGGTCACCAGCAGGCCCGGCAGCGCGAACATCAGGTCCACCCAGCGCATCACCAGCGAATCGGTGCGCCCGCCGAGGTAGCCAGCCAGCAGGCCCAGGAACGTGCCGATGGTGAAGCCGCCGACCGCCACGAGGACCGGCCCGACGAGCGCGGTGCGTGCGCCGTACACGACCCGGGACGCGATGTCACGTCCCAGCTGGTCGGTCCCCAGCAGGTGCTCGGCACTGGGCCGCAGCGCGCTCTCGGACAGGTTCTGCTGGTTCGGGTCGTAGGGCGCGATGAGGTCGCTCGCCAGCGCGCACACCACCACCGCACCCATGATCGCGAAGGCCATCCCGACCAGGAGCGGGAATCGCTTCCGCAGCCGCCGCCCCACCACCGTCGGCCGTCCGCCGAGCGCGATCGCCTCGCTGGTCATGCTGCCGCCCGGCCGTATCTGACCCGCGGGTCGAGCACCGCGTAGCTGATGTCGATGCCCAGGTGGACCACCACGATGAACGCCGCGATCATCAGGGTCAGCGCCTGGACCACCGGGATGTCCAGTGCCTGGACCGAATCGATGAGCAGCGTCCCGAGGCCCGGCAGCGCGAACGTCACCTCGACCAGGACGGTCCCGGTGAGCATGTACACGAACACGAGGCCGATCGCGGTGGTGATCGACACCAGGGCGTTGCGCACGGCGTACGGGCCGATCACCCGCATCCGGCTGAGGCCGCGTGCCCTCGCGAACGCGACGTAGTCCTTGTCCAGCTCCTCGCCGGTCGACGCGCGGGTGACCTTGACCACCAGCGCCAGCGCCGAGAAGGCCAGCGCGAGCGCGGGCAACGTGAGGTGGCTGAGCCGATCGAGGAAGTCACGCCCGGGCCCGAACGTCGGGAACCAGCCGAGGACGACGCCGAACACGTACAGCAGCAGGATCCCGGTCGCGAAGGCGGGCGCGCTGACCCCCACCACCGACACGGCCACGATGGATCGGTCGAGGCCGGTCTGGCGCCGGAGGGCCGCGACGATCCCGAGGGGCAACCCGATGCCCACCGTGATGAGGAACCCGTACGTGCCCAGGTACAGCGTCAGCGGCAGACGCTGCGCGATCACGTCGGTCACCGGCTGGTTGGTCACGATCGATCGTCCGAAGTCGCCCTGGAGCACGCCCCGGATCCAGTACAGGTACTGCTCCAGCAGCGGCAGGTCGAGGTGGTACCGCGCGCGGATCGCGGCGAGCGTCTCGGGTGTCGCCGGCTTCGCGCCGACCAGGACGCGGGCGGTATCGCCGGGTGCCAGCTGGAGCAGCAGGAACACACCCACGGACACGATGGCCAGGAGCGGGATCAGCACCGCCAGCCGCCGGAACACCAGCCGCGGCAGCCAGCCCATGGTCAGGCTGGCCCTGGCTCGAGGTGGCGCACCAGCCAGTCGCGGATCCGGCGGTGGTAGTCGAGCTGGTGCTCCCGCTCCCAGTTGCCCGCGCCGTGGCCCTCGCGTGGGTAGACCACGAGCTCGACCTGGGTGCCTTGCTCGGCGAGCGCCTGGTAGAGCTCCTGCGCCTGGCCGATGGGCGTGCACAGGTCCTTCTCGCCGTGGAGGATGAGCGTCGGCGTGCGCACCTTCGCGACGTGCGCGATGGGCGAGCGGTCGAGGTAGCGGCCGAGCGCCTCGGCGCCGTGCGGCGTCCGCTCCAGGATCAGGTCGTAGAACGCCGGGTTGTTGCAGGTGCGGTGGCAGCTGACCAGGTCCGAGATCCCCGAGATCACGATGCCGCACGCGAACCTGTCGGTCTGGGTCACCGCCCACGCGGTGAGATACCCGCCGTAGCTGCCGCCCAGCACACCCACCCGGGCGTCATCCGCGATCCCGTCCTGGACGCAGGCGTCGATACCCGTGAGGATGTCCGCGAGCTCCATGCCGCCCGGGTCGCCCACGTTGCCGCGCGTGAACGCCGTGCCATAGCCGGGCGTGCCGCGGTAGTTCACGAGCAGCACGGGGTAGCCGAGGTCGATGGCGAGGGGTGCGCCGAAGGGCAGGAAGGCCTCCCGAAACGCCCATGTCGGTCCGCCGTGGATGTCGACGATGAGGGGACGGGCCCCGTTCGGGCCACCGACCGGCTCGACCAGCAGGCCCTCGATCCGGGTGCCGTCGGTCGAGCTCCAGCGGAGCGGCCTGGCGTGACACCGCCCGGCCAGGTCGGCCAGGCCGTCGTTGAGCCGGGTCGAGCGGCGCCAGCCGTGATGGGCGTCGCCGACCGCCTGCCATGCGATCTCGGGTGGGTGGCCGGGAGCATCCAGGATCGTCGCGACCCTGTCGCCCGCGGGCGACGGGATGACCTGCGCCTGGTGGGCGCCCCGGAGGGTCCCCGCTGCCGTCCAGGCGGAGCCCCGGGCGCCGTCGAGGCTGACCCATCCCCATTCGGTGCCGAGGCCGCGGACGGCGGCGAACCAGAGGCTCATGCTGTCCCGCCAGCCGACCCAGGCAACGTCCTCGCGCGGGACGGCGATCGACCGGCCATCGCTCGGTGCGACGACGCGTACCTCGCCGTGCACCAGCCCCCGGTCACTGGCCCACCCTTCCACGAACGCCACGTGCTGCCCATCCGGCGACACCGCGGGGGATGCGATCTGGTCCGGTGACCGGTGCAGCGGTCGAGCGACCCGCTCGCGCAGGTCCAGCCACACGATCGAGGAGCGATACCAGCCGTTCTCGGAAGGATCCTCCGAGGCGACCGCCGCCGCCGCATCGGCCCCGAGATAGGCGACCTCCCAGAGTGTCCAGCCCTCCGGGCCGACCTCTGCGGTCTCGCCCGAGACCGGATCCACGCGGAACAGCCGTCGCCACGCCTCGAGCCGTCGCAGCACCAGCGGGTCCCGATCCCCCACCTCGGGTCGGACGGCGGCCTGCATCGATGCGGACTCGGCCTCCGGGTCGGCGACCAGGGCCATGATCGCCGAGGGTGTGACCCAGTCCAGGGCCTCGACGCGGCCCTCGAACGTGGAGAGCAGGCGGGGCTCCGCACCGGCTGATGGATCGACCAACAGGAGGCCTCCCACCCTGCCGGGCGTATGGCGGTCCGAGGCGAAGCAGATGGTCGCGCCGCCAGGCGTCCACGTGGGGAGCAGGTCGGTCGCGCCTTCGGCGGTCAGCGGCTCGAGCGGACCCTCCAGTGGTCCTGCCCAGATGCGGCTCCTCGAACCGCGATCGCGCTGGCGGAAGGCCTCGGCCACGCTGAACACGACCCGCGACCCGTCTGGCGAGATCGCGAGATCACCGGGGCGTTGCAGCGAGAGGAGCCGGTCGGCGACCGGCTCCTCAGGCGTGGTGGAGGAGGGAGCTATCGCGTCGTGAACCCCCGGAACAGCCATGGCTGGTTGTACCAGAACGCCGTGAACCCGTCCCACTGGTAGTCGGGGCCGATGGCGGCCGCGACGTCGGCCCAGTACAGGGGGACGATGGGCACGTCCTCGTTGACCTGGGTCAGGGCAGCCTTGAGGACCTCCGCGCGCTCCGCCGTGTCGAGCGACCCGAGCGCCGTGTCGATGGCGGCATCCACCGCGTCGTTCGTGTAGACCGAGCCATTGAGGCCGCCCGGCACGGCATTGGCGCTGTGGAGGAACAGGAACGGGTAGTTCGATGGATCGGCGAAGTCGGGCGAGTAGCCGTAGATGCTCAGCGAGTCCTCGTGGGCGTAGTAGTCCGTGAAGAACTGGTTGCCATCGATGGCCTGGACGTTGATGGTGATGCCGACCTGCGCCGCGTTCGCGGCGAGGCTCTGGGCGACCTGGCTGAGCTCGCTGCTGTCGGCCGGGATCTTGAGGTCCACCGTGAACCCATCGGGCGTGGCCGACTGGGCGAGCTCCTCGCGGGCCTTCTCGATGCTGAACTCGGGTGGCAGGAGCGTGCCGTAGAACTCGGTCACCTCCTCCGGCGTGAGCACGCCGGCCCACATCTCGGGCGGGTTGATGGCGTTGGCCGCCCGCCCGCGCCCCTGGAGCACGGCCTGGACGATGCCCTCGCGGTCGGGCAGGTACCACATGGCGCGACGGGCATGGATGTCATCGAACGGCGGCTTCGTGACGTTCATGGTCAGCGTCTGGATCGCGAGCGCGGGCACGGACAGCACCGTGGCGCCCGTCTGCTCCCACTGGTCGGCCTGGCCGATCGGCACGTAGAAGCTCCCATCGAGCGTCCCGTCCTGGAGGGCGAGCAGTCGCGCCTGCTCGTCCGCGATGATGTTGATGGTCAGGTTCCGCACGTTCGGCCGGCCACCCCAGTAGGCGTCGTTGGCTTCCAGCACGACCGATTCGCCAGGGGTGAACGACACGAGCTTGTACGGTCCGGTCCCGATGGGCAGCACGTCCGGCGACCCGAACGAGGGCCGGGTGCCGGGTGCGGCCGGGTCCTCCGGGGTCGCCTCGTACTGCGCCTTCTGGAAGATGAAGCCTGCCATGTGCGCGGCGGTGTACGGGAAGGTCGCGTCGGGCTTGGTGAGCGTGACGGTGATCTCGTCGTCAGCTGTCGCGGTGATGGTGTCCACGTTCACGTAGAAGAAGGCCATCGGCGACGCGAGGCGTGGATCACGGTTGAGCTCGAGGGAGAACACGACATCCTCGGCCGTGACCGGCGTCCCATCGGAGAACGTGACCCCGGGACGGAGGTGGAACACGAACGTGGTCGCATCCGGGGCCTCCCAGGAGTCCGCGACACCGGGCGCGAGGGCGAGGTCCTGCCCGAACGCGAGGAGGCCCTCCTGGACCAGCGACATGACGGTGCCCGTGCCCGTGGTCCAGGCGTTGGGCACGAACATGCTGGGTGGGTTGCCCGCGATCGCGAAGCTCAGGTCCTCGATGTCGGCAGGCGCCGCCGGGCTCTGGCCGATGGCGCCGCCACCGCTCCCCAGCGCCGCACCGACGGCGATGGCGCAGATGGCGACCGATGCACGGATCCGATGTCGACCAGCCATGCCCGTCCTCCGCAGCCGCATGGTATCCTCCCCATGGTAACCTGCCTGCTTATCTGACAAGTAGACTGTAGAGAGGGACGCTCGCTGTGTCAATGTCCGTCCGTGCGCGTGGCATGGACGAGGCCCTGACGACGGAGAGGCATGCTTGAGGACGGTCGACCGCTCGCCTGACGGCCCCGCGACGGCGGGCGCGTCGGATGCCCCGAGATCCAGGTTTCGAACGGTCGCCAGCGAGACGCTCGCCACCCAGGTCGGTCGTCAGCTCATCGTGGGCATCCTGCGCGGCGACTTCGAGCCCGGCGAGGACATCCCCTCGGAGGATCGACTGGCTCGGGAGTTCGGCGTGAGCCGGCCGGTGGTCCGTGAGGCCGTGAAGCACCTGTCAGTGTTGGGGCTCGTGGAGAGTCGCCAGGGTCGGCAGACGCGGGTCGCACCCTACGAGTCGTGGAACCACTTCGCCCCTGAGATCCTGTCCGCTCGACGCGAGGTCGGTGCCGTGGAGGACGTCCTCCTGGAGCTGCTCGAGCTGCGCCGGATGATCGAGGTGGAGGCTGCCGCGCTCGCCGCCGCACGTGCCACCACGACCGACCTCGAGGCGATGGACGCGGCGCTGTCCGTCCTGGACGGCTCGCTCGATGATCCGCGTGGCTTCGCCCAGGGCGACATCGCGTTCCACGACACCATCCTCCGGGCCACTCGGAACCACCTGGTACCGCGGCTGTTCGACGTGCTCCGGCCACTGCTGGAGTTCGGGCGGGAGATCAGCGTCGCGACCCGGCCGCACGGCCCGCATGTCTCACAGGAGGGTCACCGCGCCGTGTTCGAGGCGATCCGCGCCGGCTCCGCGGTGGATGCTCGCCGCCGGATGGAGGAGCACCTGAGCTGGACCGCCGACCTCGACTTCTCCGAGCGCCAGACCCGCCTGGCGCTCGACCGGGCGCGCGGCGGGGCGGCGACAACGCGGGATCCGAGCACCCGGGATGGATGAGCTCGCGGCGGCACCGTCCGTGACGCGCCCCTTCGCCCTCGCGGGGGTGTTCAGCGTCCTGCCCACCCCGTTCCATGAGGACGGCGCGCTCGACCTCGCGGGCCTGGAAGCCCTGGTCCGTGCGCATGCCGACGCGGGCGTCGCCGGCCTGACCGCCCTTGGGGTGATGGGCGAAGCCGCCGAGCTGAGCGAGGTGGAGCGGTCGGCGGTGCTGGAACGCGTGGTGGCCACCGCGGCCGGCCTGCCCGTCGTCGTGGGCATCAGCGGTCCCTCCACGGACGTGGTCACCGATCGGGCGCTGCTGGCCGCGCGCCAGGGTGCTCGGGGCCTCATGGTGAGTCCGTCCCGGACGCTCGGGCTCGGACCTGCCCTGGATGCCGCCGCGGCCGGAGGGCTGCCCATCGTCATCCAGGACTATCCCCTCGGGTCCGGCGTGGAGCTATCCGTCGAGGACCTGGTGGCGGCCGCGCAGGCACGACCCCTCGTGAGCGGCATCAAGACCGAGGCGCCGCCGACCGCCGGCGCCATCGCCACCCTTCGATCGCGACTGCCCCGACTCGGGCTCGCGGGCGGGCTCGGCGGCCTGTTCCTGGTCGACGAGCTGCGCGCTGGCGCGAGCGGTGTCATGACCGGGTTCGCGCTCCCGGAACGGCTCGTGGCGATCGTGAGCTCATTCGCGGACGACCCCGAGGGTGCCGAACGCGCCTGGCTGGCGCTCCTGCCCCTGATGCGCTTCGAGGCGTTCCCGCCCGCCAGCCTCGCTGCCCGCAAGGAGGTGTGGCGGCTGCGCGGCGTGATCGGGTCGAGCCACTGCCGGCGCCCGGGAGCCGTGCTGGACGCCGTCGTGCGGGAGGATGTCCGCCGAGCCTTCGAGCTGGTCGCAGGCTGACCGGTCCCTGCCGCCTCAGCGATCCCGGGGCGACTCCAGGCGCATCTCCGCGGCCACCGCGCGCCCGGCCTCGGAGCCCTGCGCCAGGCCGTCGACCACGCCGTCGAAGTCGATGCCGAGCCGGTTCTGGCTCAGCTTGCGCTTGGCCTCGATGGTCGTGATGGCCAGCTCGAGGCCCACGATCGCCCTGGCGTTCGTCGCGATGTAGCCCTCGGGCGGGTCGTCGATCGACCACGGCTCGGGTCGCGCCGCCTCCTGGCGATCCACGAGGGTCCGGAGGTGCCGGAGCAGCCACGGCTCGTCTTCGTGCACAGTGATCGGCCCGCGGACCTGGACCGTCACGTAGTTCCAGGTCGGCACGTCCTTGCCCGTCTGCCGCTTGGTCTCGTACCAGCCCGGTGTCACGTAGCTCTCGGGTCCGTCGAACAGCGCGAGCGCCGCGACATCGGGGGTGATGTCGCGCCACTGGGGATTGGCGCGCGCGAGGTGGCCGCGCATCACCTGCGACTCCGCGTGGAACACCATGGGCAGGATCGAGGCCACGAGGCCACCCGATGACAGCGTGACGAGCGTCGCCGGGACGGAGCCTGCGAGGCGCGCCAGCTCCCGCGCCGGATCGGGCGCCTGGAACCGCCCGTGCGCGGGCTGGTAGAGCACGCTCAGGCGCTCCGGGTCCCGCCGCGGACCTCGTCGCGCCAGCTGTGCGTCGGTCGCCAGTCGAGGTCGGCTCGCGCGGCCGCGGTCGAGAACAGGCTCCCGTTGCCGGCGACGTCGTCACGCACCGGCACGTCCGGGAACACCTCCCGCAGGAGGTCACCTGTGGCGCGCTCCATGACCGTGTCGGCGTTGGCGATGATGTAGCTGCGTGCGCCGGAGACCGGGGCATCGAGCGCCAGCCGGCACGCCGAGGCGGCATCGCGCAGGTCGATGTAGCTCCACAGGTTCCACTTGCGCGCGTGCGGGTCGTCCTGCCACGACGGGAACCTGGCGTAGTCGCCGAGGGCCATGATGTTCGAGAACCGGAGCGCCACGAAGGGGATCCCGGACCACGCGGCCATCTGCTCGGCCATCGTCTCGGTCACCACCTTGGACAGCGCGTAGGTGGTCGTGGGGAACGGGTAGTGCGCCTCGTCGATGGGCACATAGCGCGGCGGCACGTCGAACGGCAGCCCCAGCGTCGTCTCCGAGGAGGCCCAGACCACGCGGGCCATGCCCAGCAGTGTCGCGGCGTGGAACACGTGGAAGTTCATGGACATGTTGCGCGTGAACGTGTTGGCCGGGGTCTCCATGCCGGGCGCCGGGATGTTGGCGAGGTGGATCACGGCGTCCACGCCCTGGAGGATGTCCACGGCCTGCCCGAGGTCGGTCAGGTCCGCGTGCGCCAATGGCACGGGCAGCTCCGACAGGTGGCCGGGCGCTCCCGCGACATCCGTGGCGACCACGTCATGGTCGTGTGCCAGGAGCTCATCGACGACACCTCGACCCAGCTTCCCGTTCGCGCCGGTCACGCACACCCGCATCCCGCACCTCGTCTGCGACGTATCGTTTGGCGGTGGACAGGGTACGCCTCGGCGTCGTGGGTTCGGGCTGGGCGGCGCGCACGCACCTCGCGGTGCTTCGCGACGAGCCGGATGTCGTGGTCACGGGCATCGCGAGCCGGCATCTCGAGCGGGCCGAGGCGCTGGCACACGTCGCGGGCCCGGGTGTCGCCGCGCATGCGGACCACCGCGCGCTCATCGATGCGGGCGACCTCGACGCGCTCGTCCTGTGCCTGCCACCCGACGCCCGGGGTGCCCCGGAGCTCGATGCGCTCGACCTGGGCCTGCATCTCCTCGTGGAGAAGCCCATCGGGCTCGATGCCTCGCTGCCGGACCGGATCGGGGCACGCATCCGCGACACCGGGGTGGTGGTCTCCGTGGGCTACCAGTGGCGCTATCTCGACCTCACCGGGCAGGCCCGCGAGCTGCTGGGGGAGCGCCCGCCGCAGCTCCTGCTGGGCACCTGGCTCGGGGAGACCCCGAGCGCGCCGTGGTGGGTTCGCCAGGCCTCGTCCGGTGGCCAGGTCCTCGAGCAGGCGACGCACATCCTCGACCTGATGCGCTACCTCGTGGGGGAGTGCCGGGTGGTCGCGGGTCGCGCCGCGGATGCCGCGCCGGATGCGCGTGGCGATGCGGACATCCGTGACGTCTCGGTCACCCTCCTGGCGTTCGAGACGGGCGCCATCGGCTCGCTGGCCACCACCCGCCTGCTCGACCGGGGTCACCGGGCCGGGCTCGAGGCGTTCTCGGTCGGCCGGTCGCTGGCGCTGGAGATCTCGCCGCATCGCCTCGTGGTGCGTGAGCGCGGCCGGACCACGGACATCGCCACGACGTTCGACCGGCTCGAGCCATATCGACGGCAGGACCGAGCGTTCCTCGACGCCATCCTCGGGCGAGGCGATGACATCCGCTCACCGTGGGACGACGCGCTGCGCACGCATGCGCTCGCGTTGGAGGCGACCAGGGCTGTGCTGGCTCCCGCACCCTGAACCGGCGCCCGGCTGACCCTGCTACGATCCGGTCGTGGCAGCGACGGGGTTCCGGGGCGGTGCGATCATGGGCATCCGCATCCCCACGGTGTTCGAAGAGAACGATGGCAAGCGATGCGCCGGGTGCGGCGAGCCCATCGACGGCACGCCGTTCCGGGTGTCGATCCTGGATGCAGTGGCCCTCGAGGCGGCGCCATCCTGGGCCGAGCGAGCGCCCATCAACCCGGGTCCGCACCAGTTCCACGCCGATCCGGAGCACTTCCGGAGCTGGGCCCGTGCCGGCGGCTACTACCTGTGCCGGCTCTCGGCCGTGCGCGAGCTCATGCGGCCGGTGCCGTTGCCCACGGACCCACCCGCGTTCGGGCTGTGCGATGGGGTCCATCACGAGTCGCACGAGTTCCTGCCCGCCTGACACGGCCGGCCGCGCATCGGGACGGCCACGCGCTTCGAGGGTCCCGGTGACATGGCGTTCCTGATCCCGGCCCTCACCTCGGCGCTCGCGGCGCTGATGGCTGCGGGCCTGCTCGCGCAGTGGCGCGACCGCCGGCGCACCTTCCAGGCGGTGTGGTTCGTGGGCATGGCGTGCTTCGCGATCGCATCCGGCTGCGAGGCGCTGGCCGTCGCGTGGGGCTGGGAGGAGCAGCTGTACCGGACGTGGTACCTCACCGGGGCGGTGTGGACCGCGGGCTGGCTGGGCCTCGGCAACGCGTTCCTGCTGGGCCGCACGCGCTTCGGCTACGGGTTCGCGCTGAGCCTCGCGCTCGCCGGCCTGTTCACGTTCCTGACCCCCCGCCGGTTCCCCGCGGAGTACCCGGACGTGGGCCTCGTGCCACTGGTCTATCTCGTGATCGCAGGCACCCTCGCGTTCAGCGTGGCGACCGCCACCTGGCTGGGTGACTGGCGCTGGCCCCGGCTCGCCGCGGCGGGGGTCGTGGGCGCGACGCTCCTGTCGCTGATCCTGATGGCCACGACGCCGCTGCCCGCACCGGGCTACGCCATCGACCCCGCGACCGGCGCGCCCACCGGTGCGATCCTGCCCGGGGAGCTCCGCCTGCTCACCCCGCTCATGAACGTGACCGGGGCCTTCGCGCTCATCCTGGGAGCGCTGTTCAGCGCCTACGTGTTCATGCCCAAGCGGCGCGTCCTCGACCACTCGCTCGAGCCCGACCAGCCCGGCGAGCAGTTCCTGTTCCAGTTGTTCATCTCGCCCATCGCCATCACCGTCAACTTCGTCGCCTCGCTGCCGGGCGCGTTCCGGGCGCTGCTGGCCGGCCGGCTCCACAGCCGTGTGCCGGCGACGCTGCTCATCGCCGCCGGGGCGCTCGTGCCCACGGTGACCGACAGCCTCAACCGCTTCGGCTCGACCGAGTACTACGCGCTGGGCAAGCTCGTCGGCGTGGTGCTGCTGCTGGCAGGCTTCCTCGTCTCGAGCGAGACGTTCGAGGAGGTCCGGGTGCCCTTCACCTCGATCGTGCTGCGGGCACGCCGGAGCGAGCCGGAGCCCACGGGGGAGCCGGTCGCGCGCTGACCGATGGTCAGGGTCGGGACCAGCTCCCGGCGGGCGCGGTCGCGGACCCGCTGGTGACCCGCCCGGCGAGGTCGGTCACCCGGACCTCGACCGTGACCGGCTGGTCGATGGGCGCCTGGATGGATCCCGCGGCGAGCGAGTCGAGGGGCGACCAGTCGCGCACCACGCCGTCGCCGACCGACCAGCGGACCTCGGTGGTGGCGCTGCCGCCCTCGTCCCGTCCGCCGGCCAGCACGAGCCACGAGCCGGGCACGGGACCGGGTCGCAGGGACGGACCAGCGAGGGTCGGCGGGACCCGGTCCAGGCGGACCTCGAATACGGCAGGCTTCGACAGGGTGCCCGCGGCGTCGCCCGCCTGGACGTGGATCGTGCGCGGTCCATCGGGGCCCTCGGCCAGCGGCCAGGGCTGGCCCTCGCCTGTAGGGTCGAAAGCCGTGGGGTCAAGCCAGTCGGTCCACGTCGTGCCGTCGTTCGAGACGCGCACGCCGGTGGTCGCGGCGAGCCCGGGATACACGCGCGCGTGCAGGCGCACCGCCAGGTCGGCCATCGGCACCGCGGTGACGGCGTCGACGACGGGTCGTGCGAACAGCTCATCGACGAGCGCCGGATAGCCCGGGTCGCCCAGGTCATAGCCGAGCACCCACATGCCCACGCCCGCCAGCCGCTCCTCGTGCGCGAGGAGGTACTTGGCGCGCAGGGTCGCCGGCGTGTCGTAGTAGGTCTGGAACCAGGTACCGCGGTCGGGCTGGAACCAGGCGACGCGTGCCGAGCCCTCGACAGGGTCCTCGTCGTATGTGACGTCCGTGGCGCCCGCGCGGGGTCCCACGACCCGGAACAGCGTGGTCGAGCCGCGCTCCGAGACGCTCGGCGGGGCGCGTCGCGCGTGGAGCTCCGGTCCCCGCGTCGCCCACGTCATGCCATAGGCCGGCAGCCCGACGATGATGCGCTCGAACGGGACCCCCCGCTCCGCGTACAGCTCGAGGCTGGCGCGGAGCCCCAGTCCCCCGTCGGTCTTGACGAGCGGCGCGATGTTGCCCGTGACGGGTGACCCGGGGCCCCGGTAGGCGTATCCCATGAGGAACGCCCGGTCGGCGCCTCGCCGGATGGCCAGCGACGCCATGCGCGCTCCGGAACGGTTGCCGTTGGTGGCGACGGTCACCCGCGCATCGGGGTCGTTGGCGCGCAGCGACTCCGCGAGGCGTCGGACCATGCGGCCGTAGCCCGAGAACCGGTCGCTGGGCAGCTGCTCCACGTCGAGGTCGGCACCATCGAAGCCGCGAGCCGCCACGAGCTGCGCGGCCTGGCGCGCGAACCGCTCGATGGCCGCGTCGCGGGACAAGAGCCGCTCGTTGCGCTCCCGTCCGAAGCTGGTGAATGACACGAGGACGCGGATGCCGCGCTCGTGTGCGGCGCTGATGACACGAGCCGCATCCGGGCCCAGGATCCAGCGTGCCCCGGGCTCATCGAGCCGCAGTGCGCCATCGCGGCCGATGCCCACGCTGAACAGGACCAGGTCGGTGAGGCGCCCGTCGGTGATCCACGGCTCGAGGTCGGGGTCCCACGGCAGCTCATCGTGCTGTGCCACCCAGTAGGGCAGGTACGCCATGACCTCGCGGGTGAGCGCGGGACCGGGCGCGGCGAGCGGCGCGACCGGCGCCAGCGATGGCAGGACCAGGGGCCTGGGGGTCGGTGTCGGGGTCGGGACGGGCGACGCGCCGGGCGCAGCCGACATGGCCGGAGCCGCGCTGGGTGACTGGGATACGGCGGACGCGGGCAGCCCCGCGGCCACGAGCACCAGGAGCAGCAGGGCGACGCCCTGACGGACACGCCGAGCCGCCATCGGGGGGACCGTACCAAAGACCGCGCAGGTGCGCCGTCGAGGAGCCGTCGGACCGCGGCCCACGAGCGGCATGGGGATCGGAGCCGGGGAGCCCGCCGGTATACTCGGACGACGGGGTGGCTCACCCGAACCCTCCTGCCACGACGAGGTCCGATGCGCGTCCGCAAAGCCGTCTTCCCCGCCGCGGGGTGGGGCACCCGCTTCCTGCCCGCCACCAAGGCGCAGCCCAAGGAGATGCTGCCGCTGGTGGACAAGCCCGTCATCCAGTACGCGGTCGAGGAGGCCGTCGCTGCCGGCATCGAGCAGGTGATCATCGTCACCAGCAGCCAGAAGCGGGCGATCGAGGACCACTTCGACCACAGCTACGAGCTGGAGCACCTGCTGGAGTCCAAGGGCGACATCGAGATGCTCCGGCGCGTCCGCCAGATCGGCGACATGGTCCAGATCAGCTACGTCCGGCAGAAGGAGCAGCTGGGCCTCGGGCACGCCGTGCTGATGGCCAAGGAGCTGGTCGCCCACGAGCCGTTCGCGGTCATCCTGTCGGACGACGTGGTCGCGGCGGAGCGCCCCTGTGTCGGCCAGCTCATCGATGCCTACCAGCGGACCCACGCGTCGGTGGTCGCCGTGATGCAGGTGCCCGACGAGGACACCAGCCGCTACGGCGTGGTCGATCCGGCGGCCCGCGGCCACAACGGTGACGAGCGGTTGCACAAGGTGCGGGGCCTCGTCGAGAAGCCGGTGCCGGGCACGGCGCCGAGCGACCTCGCCATCATCGGGCGCTATGTGCTCACGCCCAAGATCTTCGAGAAGCTCGAGCAGACGCCGCGCGGTGCCGGGGGCGAGATCCAGCTCACGGACGCGATCATGGCGCTCATGGCCGAGCAGGATGTCTACGCCTACGAGTTCGAGGGGAAGCGGTACGACGCCGGCACCACCATGGGCTGGCTCAAGGCGTCGGTGGAGCTGGCGCTGGAGCGGCCGGACATCGGGGCCGAGTTCCGCAGCTACCTGGCCACCGTCGACCTCCGCTGATGCCCGCCCGCCTGGGCTGATCGGGAGGCGGACGCGTGGCTGATGTCGGGCGCGTGCTGGGCGGCCGGTACGCGCTGGTGGAGCTCATCGGCCAGGGCGGCATGGCGACCATCTATCGAGGCCGCGACACCAAGCTCGGCCGCGACGTCGCCATCAAGATCCTGCGTGGCGAGTACGGGTCCGACGCGAGCTTCCTCGCCCGTTTCCAGCGCGAGGCGCAGGCTGCCGCGCAGCTGAACCATCCCAACGTGGTCGCGGTGTTCGACTACGGGCAGGACCCGGTCGGGCCGTACATCGTCATGGAGCTCGTGACGGGCGGCGACCTCGCGGGCGCGCTCCGCGAGCGCGGTCCCCTGCCCGGGACCGTGGCGGCGAGCATCGGCCAGCAGGTCGCGGAGGCCATCGACGCGGCGCACGCGCGGGGCATCATCCACCGCGACATCAAGCCCAGCAACGTGCTGCTCTCGACCGGCGGGCGGGTCAAGGTCGCCGACTTCGGGATCGCCCAGGCGTTCACGGACGCCCAGCTGACGATGACCGGCGTGACCATGGGCAGCGTTCACTACTTCAGTCCCGAGCAGGCGAGGGGCGAGCCGGTCACCGCGGCCTCGGACGTCTACTCCACGGGCCTCGTGCTGTACGAGATGCTCTCTGGCCGCCGGGCGTTCAGCGGGGGCACCGCCGCGGAGGTGGCGATGGCGCGCCTGGGTGGCCGCATCCCGTCCCCCATGGAGGTGCGGCCGGACGTGGCGGCGGCGCTGGACGCCATCGTGCGCTGGTGCCTCCAGCCCGAGGCGCGCTCCCGTCCGTCGGCGAGCGAGCTGGCATCCTCCCTCGGCCGGTTCCTCGCGGATCCCCTCGGGACGTCCGGCTACCAGGCCGTGCGCACCCAGGCCGGCACGACGGCCGCGGCCGTGGGGACGGGGACCACAGGTGCCCGGACGGCCGAGCGTGGCGGCGTGGGACGGCTGGGGTGGATCGCTGCGCTCGTGGGCCTGTTCGTGCTCGTGGTGGGCGGCGTGTTGCTGCTGCTGTCGCTCATGTCGGGTCAGGGGTCAGGGAGCCGAACCCCGCCCCCGGGGTCCCAGCCGCCCGGACCCACCGCGGTGCCCGCACCGCGCTTCGTGGGCATGCGCATCGAGGATGCGCGCGTCATCGCCGACCGCGCGACGCTCCAGCTCAAGGAGCACCTCCGGACCAGCGACGAAGCGGACCCCGGGACGGTCATCGAGCAGGATCCCCAGGAGGGAGCCTCCGTGGCACCCGGTGGGACCATCGATGTGGTCGTGGCGCAGGAGGTGGACACGGTCCGCGTGCCCGACCTCCGGGGTGACACGGAGACGCGCGCGAAGACCCGGCTCGTGGAGGCGGGGCTCACGCCCACCGGCAGGTTCCAGACGTATCACCCGGATGTCCGTCGGGGCCGGGTGGTACGCACCGAGCCGGCCGCGGGCACCGAGGTCGCCGAGGGCACGACCGTCGCCCTCTACGTCTCACGGGGTCCCCGTCCGGTGCAGCCGCCGTCACCCGAGGTGGCCTCGGCCAGGGTCGGGGACTATCGCTGCCTCGCCCTCGATGAGGCTCGCCGGCAGGTGGAGGAGGTGGGCCTGGCCGTGGGCACCGTGCTGCCGCCCGAGCCCGAGAGCGATGGCGCGTGGCTGGTGACCGACCAGGAGCCATCGCCCGGTGTCGAGGTCGAGACGGGGACCGAGGTGCGGCTGTGGCTGGTGGACCCCGCCGAGGCGTGCCCGTCCTGAGGCTGTCCTCGCGGCGATCGGATCATCCGGTCTGATCCGCCGCCCGGCGCACGGCGCTCGGCGAGCGTGCACGACGCATCACCCTGACCCGCGGGTGCAGCTACACTGTCGGCTCGTGGCGACGTGGCGCTGTCCCCACTGCGATACGCCCCAGGCCGACGGTGCGCGATGCTGGGCGTGCTCCCGCCACCCCCTCGCCTGCGGCTCGTGCCGCAACTACATCAGGGCCGTCGCAGGTCGCCTGGGCTACTGCGCCCTCGACCGGACGCGTGCGGTGCTCCAGGGCGATGAGATCCGGGCGTGCTGGCAGGCGCCGTCGCGACCCGAGCCGTACGAGGGGCTGTTCAGGGAGCTCGAGCCCGAGGACCCGGCTGGTGAGGTGGCCACGCGTGCGCCCGTGACATCGTCGCGCGATGGCGACCTCGTGGGGACCCGCACCTGGGCCATCCCGATCCTGCCAGACCGACCGGGGGTCACCATGGGAGGCGCCAGCGGCCTGCGCGAGGCCACGGTCGTGCCGGCCCGCAGCGCGGGCCATCGGAGCGCGGCCGGTGCCCGGGAGCCCGGCTCAGACGACCCGGAACTTGGCGGTATCGGTGAGCACCCTGCCGTCCTCGAGGGTGACCCGGACGGTCACCAGGCCCTCATCAGCGACCGCACCCTCGACGAGACGCATCTCTGACCTCGCCACGCCCAGCTTCGACGTGGTCGCGTTGCGCACCTGCGTGGGAAGGCCGGGGGGCCCGAAGTTGAACTCGACCCGGGCGTTCTTGATGGGACGACCCTCCGCGTCGAGCACGGTCACCGTGGCGCCGAGGGGACGCGGCAGGGCCGATCGCCGGATCCGCTTGCGCGACAGGGCGAGGCGGGCCTCCGCCCGGCCGTTGCCCCGGACGATGGCGACCTGCACGGGGTTCTGGTTGCCGGCAGCGTCGGCGACCACGACCTTGAGCGTGTTGCGGCCCCGCTTGAGGCCGATCTCGGCCCCGAACCTGCCCGTGCCGTCCGCTGTCGCGACGACCTTCTGGTTGGTGACCATGTTGCGCACGATGGCGCTGATGCCGGGGACCGTGCGCCCCTTGACGGTCACGCTGTCGGCGTTGAGCGTCGCGCCGACCAGCGGCGAGGTGACCTTGAGCTTGGGTGGTCGGTCATCCATCCGGATGGCGATCGGGTCCGACGCCGGACCGACACCGGTGGCGTTGGCGAACACGACGGAGAGCCGGTTCGTGCCTCGCTTGAGGCGGACGTTGCGGAGCGTCACGCGCCCCTTGGAGTCGAGGTCGTCGGGACCGATGGCCTGTGTCAGCACCTGGGTCCCGCCGCGCAGCACGCGCAGCTCCAACCCGTCCCATGGAACGCCTGGCTCGGGAACCCGCACGCGCAGGGGGATCCGGCGCTTGTTGACGAGGGTCGCCTTGGGTGCGACGAACGTCGGCTGACCCGTCGGCGCGCCCACGACCGGCAGGTACGTGGGGGCGGCATCGCTCATGGGCGTCGGCGTCGCGATGGGGGCGGTCGTGGGCAGCACCGCGACCCCCGGATCGCGATCGCTCCCACCGCCCGTGGCGGCGAGCACGATGGCGCCACCGAGCGCCGCGAGCACCACGAGCACGCCGATGCGACGTCCCAGCGTGAGCGACGCGTCGTCCGGCGCAGGCAGCGCGCGCGCGTGGGCGGACCGCTCCGGGGTGCGTATCGGTCCTGTTCCGGGGACGTGCCGATCGGACGGGTGAGCCGGGATGAAGCTCACCATCGACCGGTCCGGGCGGCGCGTCCGCGGTGCCAAACCGTCCATCGATGCGCGATCATGGCAGACGTGACGCCAGAACGCTCTCGAAGCGGGTCGCTGCGCTAGCGTACGGTGGGCTCCGAACCGGTAAGGTACGGATGTCGCCACGTGCAGTGGCATGAGGGAGGCCCGTTGTCAGCCCAGTACCGGAAGCCAACCCAGTCCTCGCCGCCGCGCACCGCGGGTGGCCGCCCGGCGCCGCCCCCACCCCCCCAGGGTCCCTACGGTCGGGCGCCCGCGATGTCCAGGAGCGCGGCCGCCTCGGCACAGCTCGCCGTCATGGGCACGCGGGAGCGGTTCGGATTACCCAACCTGCGCCGGAACGTGTGCCCCCACTTCTACGTCACGGGCCCCCGCGGGCCGATCCCCATCCACGCGCCGCACATGCTCAAGGCGCTCATGCGCCACGACGCGACCGTCTGCCGGTGCCAGCTCCGGGGTGGTGTCCACCTCGACGGCGGGTACGTGGGCGATATCTGCCTGTCCTCCCGGTTCAACCAGTGCGTGTTCTACGAGGACGAGCTGACCGGTCGATGACCGCTCCGGGCAGCGGTGCTCCCCGCCTGCCGGCGGGTCCTGCCGCCGAGCCCGTGTCCGACGTGGTCGCGGCGCTCCAGGCACGTGGCCGGTTCGGCGTCAGGCTCGGTCTCGCCCGGACGCGCGCGCTGCTCGCCGCGGTCGGCTCGCCGGAGCGAGGTGTTCGCGGGGCGCTCATCGGCGGCACCAACGGCAAGGGCAGCACGCAGGCGATGGTCGCCTCCATCCTCCGCGCCGCGGGGCTGCGCGTGGGACAGACGCCCAAGCCGCATCTCGTGAGCTACCGGGAACGCATCGTGGTCGACGGGCGTGTCATCGATGGTCAGGACCTCGACGAGCTCCTCACCGAGGTCCTCGCCGCGGCCGATCGCCTCGAGCGGCGGCACGGCCCCCCGACGGAGTTCGAGGTGCTCACGACCGCGGCCTTCCTGTGGCTGCGCCGCGCCGGTGTGGACATCGCCGTCATCGAGGTGGGGCTCGGCGGCCGCCTGGACGCGACCAACGCGTGGGACGGGGGCGTGGCGGCCATCACCAACGTGGGCCTCGACCATACCGAATACCTCGGCACCACGGTCACAGCCATCGCGCGCGAGAAGGCAGCCATCATCAAGCGCGGTGACGTCGCGGTGACGGGGGCCGTCGATGACGCACTCGTGGTGATCCGGCGCCGCGCCGCCCGGGTCGGCGTGCCGCTCCGGGTGGTCGAGCCGCTGCCGGTGGTGGCATCCGGGATGGACGGGCTTCGTGTGGAGCACCCCGCGTTGGGCGAGCTGCGATTGGGGATGCTGGGGGCGCACCAGGCCGCGAACGCTGCGGTGGCGCTGGGCATCATCGAGGCGCTCGGGGACGCGGGGATCGCCATCGTCCGTCGCGACGCCATCCGGAGCGGGCTCGCGGCGGCGCGCTGGCCCGGCCGCCTCGAGCTGCTACGCGTGAGCGGCATCGATGTGCTGCTCGATGGCGCCCACAACGCGGATGGGGCCCGGGTGCTGGCCGAGGCGGTGGGGACGCTGGGCCCTGCCTGGGCCGAGCGCCGCATCACGCTGGTCCTGGGGATCCTCGCGGACAAGGACGTGGCGGGCATGGTGGGGGCGCTCCGCTCCGAGCCCCGGCTCCGGACGGCGCGGGTGCTGACGACGCCGGTCCCCGACTCGCCACGGACGCTCGACGCCACCGCGCTGGCCCTCGCCTGGGGGCCGGGGGCACGGCCCACGGCTTCGGCGGACGAGGCACTCGAGGGAGGCCTGGAGCTCGCGGCGACGGAGGGTGGCCCGCTCGTCGTGGCAGGCTCGCTGTACCTGGTCGGCCACGCACGCGGCCGCCTGACGGGTGGGTCCGTGCCGTGAGCGACGCCGCGACCACGCGCCGGCTCGTCATCCGGGACCTCGACATCCGGTGGGGCTCGCGGACCTATTGCATGGGCATCCTCAACCTGACGCCCGACTCGTTCAGCGGTGACGGGCTCGCGGACGTCGCGGTCCCGGCGGTGCTCGACCGGTGCCGGCGGATGGTGGACGAGGGCGCGGACCTGGTCGATCTCGGCGCGGAGTCCACGAGGCCCGGCCACGCGCCGGTGAGTGCGGCCGTCGAGCTGGCGCGACTGCTGCCCGTGCTGCGGAGCGTCCGCTCCGCGTTTCCCGGCCTGCCGGTCAGCATCGACACCCGCAAGCCGGAGGTCGCCGAGGCCGCGCTGGACGCCGGTGCGGACGTCCTCAACGACGTGTCGGGCGTCACGGGCGATGGCGCTCTCGCGACCCTCGCGGGCGAACGGCGCGTGCCGTATGTCCTGATGCACGACCGACCGACGCCCACATCCCCGGATCTCGTGGTGCGCGTGGTGGCAGACCTCGTCTCCGCCGTGGAGCGGGCCGTCGGGATGGGGTGTCCTCGAGACGCGATCATCGTCGATCCGGGGATCGGGTTCGGGAAGGACGCCGCGGGCAACCTCGCGCTGCTGCGGGACCTGCCGCGACTGCACGAGGTCGGGCTGCCGGTGCTCCTGGGTGCCAGCCGCAAGTCCACCATCGGTCGCGTGCTCGACCTGCCGGCCGAGGAGCGACTCGAGGGGACGCTCGCGACCACCGTGCTCGGGGTCGCCGCCCGCGTCGATGTCGTGCGCGTCCATGATGTGCGCGCCAATGTCCGCGCGGCGCGGATGGCCGACGCCGTCGTCCGCGGCTGGAGCGACCCGGCCATCGGAGGAGCGCCATGAGCGACACCATCCTGCTCGCGGGCATGCGCTTCGAGGGCATCCACGGCGTCTCGGACGAGGAGCGGTCGCTCCCCCAGCTGCTGGAGGTGGACCTCGAGGTGACGCTCGACCTGTCCCGCGCTGCCAGCAGCGACGAGCTCACGGACACCATCGACTACGGCGAGCTGGTCGAGGTCTGCCGGCGAATGGTCGAGGAGGGATCGCAGCGGCT